>NZ_JBVJLS010000040.1:0-29173 GCF_055584605.1 Nocardia sp. NPDC102475
GAGGCGCAGGGTTTGCGCCGCAATGGCCAGGACATCGCGGGCAAGATCCCGTTCCGCCGTTATGGCCGTGAGCAGGTAGCGCACCTGTACGACATCAATCTTGCCGCCAGCAAGCGGCAGGCGACGCCCGCGCAGCTGGCCGCTTTGGAGAAGGCGACTCGTGAGCACCAGCTGCGCGCGGCCGAGCGCCACGGCGTGGATCGCGCCGAGTTCGAGCAGGCCGGGGATCCCGGGCCTGGCTGGGCAATTGATTCCACACCGCGCGTGCGAACGGCGGACTCAGAGCACGAAATCGAGGGTCAGATTGACCGCAGCCATGACCGCCATGGACGCGAGCAGACCAGTGACACCGGTCCGGCCTGGACCACTCACACCAGTGCTCTCGCGAACTACCGGCCGGGCAGTGCGCTGGCCGATGCCCTCGCGCGCAGCACCGACCGAGAGGGATACGACCGATGACGCAGTTGTCTCCGCGCGACATGGTCGTGCTGACCGTATTGGCCGAAATGTATGGCGCACCAATAGATCTGGTGAGAGCGATGCTGGCTGTCTCTCGACGGCGCACCTATTACATTTTGGGCAAATGGGCTGCCGCTCGGATGATTTCGGATCTGCGGGTGACCCCGGTCCCAGGTTCGGCGTGGGTGTTTCCCACTCGGACAGCGGTTGAGGCGTTGACCGGCCGGGCCACGCGAGCGTGGGTGCCGACACCGAAGATGGCCGCGCACGTGCGGACCACGTTGGAGGTCCGGCTGGCGTTGGTCGGCCTGGATCTGGACCGCTGGATTTCCGAGCGTGCGTTGCGTTCGGAGGTCGGCCCGACCAAAGCCGGGGTGACGCGTCCGCATATCCACGACGGTCGCTACTTCACCAGCTCCGGTGATTTGTGGGCGGTCGAGGTCGAGCTGTCCCCGAAGAACCTGACGGCGGCGAAGTCCTCGCTGGCGCAGGCGGTGCACGCCGCGCAGACAGCAGGCTGCGCCGGGGTCATCTACTACTGCCAGGGCAATGCAGTCAAGAGCGTGATCCGTTCTGCCGCAGCTGGTTTGGACCTCTCGGATGGTCCGACCGTCCGGTTGGCCGATCTGGATGAACTGCTGTCGCCTACTTCGGCTCCGCGACCCGAACTCCGGGTGATCGAGGGCGGAGCCTCTGATCACGAAATCCCCCAGGTCACAGACCCCAATGAAGGAAAGGCGGTCTGATCATGACCTGCTCTCCGATGATCACTCCGGGCGATTGCGCCCCGTACGCGCCCACGCCGGTCGCTTCTCCGACACCGACTCCGACGCCCGCGCCGGGGATTCATGTCGAGCCGAAGATGCCGCCGATCGGGTTGCATCACGACCCGCTGGGTTGGCTGCCCGATTTCTCGTCATGGACGTGGGACAGCGTCGGTGACGGCGCGCTGTTGGGTGCGGCGGTGCTGGTGACGGTGCTGATCGGCACGGTGGCGATCCTGGCACCGGCCACGCTGTTGGGGTGGAAGCCGCAGCGGCTGCGGAACTGGCTGTTCGGTTCGGTGTTGGTGATGCCGGGTGCTGCGGCGTTGTGGGCGTGGGATGTGTTCGCCCCGGCCCGCGACTTCGCCCAGGCCGCAACCGATTTCATGGCGGGCCAGTATGTCGGTGGTCTGCTGGGTATGGCGTCGCTGCTGATCCCGGCTGCGTGGCTGACCGCGACCATCGCCCACACCAACCGGCGCGTGCAGCTGGCCACGGTCGGGTTGAAGTCCCCGGCCCGCACGGAGCGGGCGTTGTACGCCCAAGCTCAGCGTGAGCAGCGTGCAGCGACCCGGTTGTCGCGTCGGCGGTTGCCGTTCACGACCGGTGGACTGAATCCGGATCTGGTGATCGGGCGCTTGGCGGCCGAATGCGACCAGGCCCCGCCTCGTTCGGTGTTGCGGTCGCTGACCGGGCGCACCGAGACCCGGTTGATCCTGCCGTGGATCAACGTCGCCGAGCACATGAGCACCGTCGCATCGAGCGGTTCGGGCAAGACGACGCTGATGGTGCGGGTGCTGGTGTCGTGGTTCGTCACGACCTGGATGCGGCATCGGCAGTGGTGGCGCCTGGATCGGCCCGGTCGGCCGTTGGTCATCGTCGTGGACTGCAACGGCGGTCCGGAGTCGCGCAAGGTCGCCGCGCGCATGCGGAAGTGGTTCGCCGCGTTGGGTGTTCGCGAGGACCGTTTCGGTGTCTTCCCCGATGATGTGTCGCTGGGTATGTGGCCGCGCGACTTCGAGTCCAAGAAGCCGGAGGTTCAGAAGGCCATCGTGGCGGATCTGCGGTCGATCCTGTCGGCGATGGTTTCCGGCGGCTCGACGCCGACCACCGACACCGAGAAGTACTTCCACGAGATCCGCGAGACCCTGATCCACCTGATCGTGGACGCCCCGGCCCGGATCGAGGTCATCGACGGTGTGCCGACCCCGATCGGGCACAACCCGCCCCGGTCCTGGATCGAGTTCCTGTCCCGGCTCAATCCCGAGCGGCTGGCGAAGCTGTGGGGCGGACAGATCGGGATAACGCCGTGGACCGGTGTTCCGGGTGTGGAGCTGGAGATCGCCTCCACTCTCGATGGCAAGCAGCCGGTGATGAACTCGGCGCGGGCGGAGTTCTCGAATCTGTACCGGGCGTTGGGTGATGCGTTCGACGGCGAGAAGGCGCTGACCGATTTCGACGCCCTCTACATCGTCCTGGAAGGCGTGAAAACCCCGGATCGTGCTCGTGCCCAGTTCGGTGCGCTCGGCACGATGTTCGAGCAGCTCGCCGACAAGCCGCACGGCCGCACATCGCTGATGGTCGTGGACGAGTTCTCGGCGGTCTCCGATGGCAAGACCCGCGCGGTCAAGTGGGTGGAGCGGCTGCGTAAGGCCGGTATCGGTACGTGGTGGATCGCGCAGTCCTGGGAAGGGCTGGGCCACGACGACGACAACCGTTCGGCATTGGTCGCCGCCGCCTCGGGTGGCTCGTTGCTGATGCGCTCGCCGGATCCGGAAACGCTGTCCAAGAAGTACGGCACCCGCCCGAAGTTCGAGCAGTCCCGCAAGTTGATCAGCGGTAACCGCGACGGCGACGAGGGCAATGTCCAGTCCTCGGATCAGTTCCTGATTCCGCCGAACCGGTTGCGCGCCATGAAGAAGGGCGACGTGGTGCAGGTCTCGGGTGGCCGCGCCCGCTTCGGCTTCATCTCGCAACTGGTCGACGCCGAAATGAAGCGTCTGCGCCCGCTGCCGGGCCTGGACCGCTTCACCGGCCCCGCAACCGAGGACACCAACGCCGACGCCCTGGCGCCGGTGATCGATCTGCCCAAGCGCCGTCCGGCGTAATCGGTTCTATCGCAAGGAGATTCACATCATGGCTATGCCCAACCCGGTTGATCCGGAAGACCACGGCGAGGAACTGGGAGGCCGCAGCGCCGCCGAGCAGGCCCGCGAGCAGCAGATCCTCGAAGCGCTCACCGCGGACATGGAGGGCACCGCCGCCGAGAAGCTGGCTCAGCAGCTGGTGGTGCCGGTCGTCCCGGACGGCGGATCGGTCGGACGCAGCGTCGCACCGCACATCGACCGGCTCACGAAGACCCGTGAGTGGGCGTGGTTGTGGGGACCGGCCGTCGCCACGGCGGGCGGTGCGGTCGTGGCGGTGTCGGTGTTGCCGCTGCCCGGCCCGCTGGCGCTGTACGTGCTGGCCCTGGCGGCGTTCGCGTGGTGGCACTGCGCCGGACGGCCGGGCGCGATCGAGACCGTGCGGATGCTCGCCTACGCGGTCGCTGATGCCGGCGCTTGGATCCGCCGCCACGTCGAGCAGCTGGCGCAGCGCCGCGCCCGCTACGAGAAGCGACGCACCCGCCCGAACGCCGAATCCGAAGCCGAGTAGGAGGAGTGAGAACTGATGTGTGACAACGCCATTGACGAAGTGATCGAGGAAATGCGCGGTATCCCGTTGCTGCGGGGCATCGAGGCGCCGTCGTCACCGAGTGCCGCCGAGATCGATACCGCCCGCGGCTATCTGCGGGCCTGTGTCGAGATGGCACCGGGCTGGACCGAGGCGCACACCGCCGAGGTCGATGCCCTGCCCGCCGAGGTCGTCGTTGAGCGCGCTCTGCGGCTGTGGCCGCAGGGCTGGACCGACTTCTGCGAGTACTTCGCCAGCGATATCCGCGCCTACGAAACCGATCAGGCCGCGCGCGCGGCCACCACCGAGAAGGAGAACTGATCATGTCCGATCCCTTGCGTTACTTCCTCACCGCTCCAGATCTTCCGCCCGCGTTGTGGTCGGCCTCGCCCGAGCAGTTCCGGGCCGCGCTGCTGGCGACCAACGGCGAGCCCGAACCCTCGCCCTACTTCGCCCATCTGCACAAACTGGCGCTGGTGCTGGTTCTGGAGGCCCCGGCCGGGCGGCCTGCCAGCGCCGCGGAGTTCTTGGCGCGGCTGGCGCCGGCCGAACTCGCGAAGGCGTGGGGCGGTGATATCGACGCCACCAAGTCGTGGGCGGGTCATCCCGGTGCCGATGAGCTGATCGCGGCCGTCATCGGCGGCAAGTACCCCACCGTTTCGGTGGTGCTGGCCCAGTGCCACAACGCCTTTCGTAGCTGGGGCGCCGATCCGGGCGCACTGCATGCCGCCGCCGAGGCCGCTGGTATCGACCTCGATCCCGCTTCGAGCATCTGAGGACATCTGATGTACCGCAACGATATTCGCAGCGCACTGGTTGCCGTAGCGGCAGGCGCGGTCGGTGCCGCCGCTGTGGTGGCCTGGATGGAAGCCGATCTGCACGCCGAGATCGCGCAGTGGATCGACCGGCGCAGGCTCACTGCCGCCGAACGTGTCGAGTACGACGAACTCGGCGCGCAGCTGCAACGCCAACGTGACGCCGAGACCGACTGGTACACCGCCGCCGCTGAGGAGGTTCGGGCGAAGTTTCGCCCCAATCTGGTTATCACCGTGCGGGATCGGCCGATCAACTCCCTCACCGATTTCACCGTCGCCGAGCTCATCGAGGAGATCAGCGAGCGTAAGCGCCTGATTCAGGTGATACGGGCGATGTACTACCAGAGCGATCGGCCCGCCGAGGAGATCCAGGTCTACAGCGACCAGTTGGCTGCGCTGCGCGATGAGTTCGACGCCCGCAACTACAACTGGCAGCTCTCGCCGTTGGACCGCCGCCGTGTCTCGGCGGCGCGGAAGACCGTCCGCGCCCACACCGAATGGGACGACCCGGCCCCACTGGAGCAGCCCGCAACCGACACCCGGTTGGAGTTTCCGCCGTACCCGCGGTTCGAAGGCCCTGGCTACGCCGAGTACGGCGTTTCCACCGATCCCACCACCAAGGAGAACTGATCATGTCCGATCGCAGTGTCGAAGACGAATTCATCAGCGAGGCACGGAAATTCAGTGCCTCGATGCAGACCGCGATGCGTCGTTACGCCCAAGCATCGAACTGGCTGGAACGTCGCCGCGCACGCCGTGAAATCAGCCTGGTCACCCGCCAGGAGGCCCGCGAGCAGCTGGCCGCTCATCAGCGCCACCGCAGCTACACCGAGGTAGCGGTTGACCGGTATCGGGCGCACGCGCTGGCGGTATCGCAGCGCGCCAACGACCCGACCGTCGACCACGACCGCCGTTTCCGCGATGCCCAGGCGCTGGCTCGCCACCGCAACGACATGGCCGAACGGGTCCTGCGCAACCCGCATCTGACCCAGGTCGAGCAGGGCATCGCGCTCGACGGGTTGGACGCGGCCACAGCGTTTCCCGAGTTCAAGACCGATGGTCGGCTGTTCAACCGGGCGAACAAGGTCAAGGGCATCGAGGCATTGCGCTATCGCGCCCAGGTCGCGCGAGAGATGCGTGCCGCGGGCATCGAACGCCCAGCGATGTTCACTGCCCCGGCCCGCGTGATGCAGCAGCGCCCGCAGGTGGTCGCGTCGGTGGAGTGGTCGGATCCGGATCGTCAGATCACCGGCCGCAACGCCGAGCCGTTCGGAGATCCCGACCGTAACGGTCGACCCGCCGCCGTGCGGCACATCGATCCGGCGCAGCAGTTCCAGGTCAAGGCGACGGTTAGTCGTTGGGTGCCCGGCATGCCGACTGTGGAGCAGGACCGCATGTTTGCCGGTGAGCAGGAAGCGATCGACTGGCTGCACCGCGACATCACCGAGTCGCGGTGGTCTCCGGATGCCCGCGTCGGTGTGGAAGTTGTTGACCTCAGCGATATTCGGGAGCCGATCTACTCCGATGAGGGCCGCCCGGTGACCGTCGCCAACACCCTCAAGGCACGCAGCGCCGAGTTGCGCGAGCACGGCCGGGCCCGCGACCACGATCGGGTCGACCCGTGGAGCGCCGAACACGAGCGTGACCAGGCCCGCACCGAGCTGGCGTCGCTCAAGGACCGGCATCGGCTCTCGATCCAGCACAACAACCAGCTGGTCAACCGCAACGCCGCGCTGGTGAAACAGCTGACCGCGCTCACCGCCGAGCGTGATCAGTGGCGCGATGAGTACGAAAAAGACACCGTCGATGATGCCCGCCTGGAGGCCGAACGCTCCCAATTGCGTGAAACCAACAGCAGGCTCACCGCCAAGCTGGACCAGGCCCTGGCCGAACGTGACGCGGCCGTGCAGAAACTCGCCGAGATGACTCCAGAGCACGAACGCTACGGCAGTCCAGAGCGCCAAGCCGAGCAAGCCCAACAGCGCGCCACCGCGCAGGCCACGGCGTCGTCGGAATCGGGTGGGCGGTCCCCTCTTGCGGACTACCAGCCCGGCCACGCCCTGGCAGATGCCGTCGCCCGCAACGGACGCGACCGGGACGGGATGGAGCGCTGAGCACCGAAACAGCCATGCCGGGCGTGCGACCGCCCGGCATGGATTGGCCCGACACCACAACAACCTTGCGAGATCGAGAGGAAGCCGAACCAATGACCGAGAATACCCGCCCCGAACTGCACGAACCCGAATCCGAGACTGAGCAGCGGATGCGCGCGGACTTCATGCACGCCTGGAGCAGCATCTCAAGGGACCCCGAGGACTACGACCCGGCCGACGAGGTGGATTACGCCGAGTACTCGAACCCGTGGGTCAGCCAGGAGTACTGGAGCGACGAGTGGGTCTACCTGTCGACTGCGACGCATCGCTGGGAGGACAACCGCGACCGCGCCACTCGCGCCCTGGGCGTCAACAGACGAATCCTGTCGCCGATCCAGCAGCGCAGCGAGGAGCAGGCCCGCTACATCGCCGAGAACGGTATCGAGCGCGACGAGCACGGTCTGCTGACCTCTCACTATGTGACTCGCGTGGACGATCGTGCCACGGGCAATATGCTGACTGGTTTCGGCCTCATGCCGTGGGCGAATGCGGCCGAAATCCGCACTGGCGCACCGGTTCCGGTGTCGTCGGCCTTCGCTGCGGCTCGCACCCGCGAACTGGCCAGCAGCGCGTCGCCGTTGGCGAACTACCGGCCTGGCAATGCTCTGGCCACTGCCCTGGCAAACGCTGAGCGTGACGGAGCCGAGCGGTGAGCACTCCGGCCATCGAGGCGACCATGCCCGCCTCCGCAGCACAGACCTTTGCGATCCCGGCCCTGCCGGCGCCGATGCGGGAATTCGTCCCGACCGGCTCCCCGGCACCGGCACCGCAGGTGCACACCAGTTCGGTGGCCGAGCCGGTGGCCGAGCTGAGCGCCGACGAGTTGGTCCAGCGGCTGATCGCGGCGCATCAGCGCACCGCCGAGCTGGAGGAGCAGCTCGCCGCGGCGGTCGCGGCCCGCGATGCCGCCGAGCATCAGGCCGCGCAGCTGGAAGACCGTAACCGGGAGTTGGCCAGCGAAGTGGACAACGCCCTGGATCAGCTTGCCGGGCACGCCCTGCACGCCGAGCAGGAACGCCTGATCCGCACTCCGGCGTGGAGCCCGTGGGCCGCGTCAACCGACCGAGAGGGATATGACCGATGAACTCGACAGCCACTGTCCACCCTGTCCAGCAGCCGTCAACCGGCCGGTTCGATCTGGCCGAGCTGACCGCTTTGGCGATGACAGTCGTTATCGGTTTGGGGGCGTTCGCGTGGTCGTTCGCCGCGTTGACCGAGCTGAGCCAGATGGCCGGGATTACACACCGTCTAGCGTGGGCCGGACCGATTTTCGTGGATGGCGCGATTGTCCAGTCCGCCGTCGCCCTCGTCTCGTTGCAGCGCCGAGCCCGCCAGAACATCCCGATTCCGACCGCGACGCGCGTGTTCTTCTGGGGCGAGTTGTTCGCCGCCGAACTCATCTCGGTTATCGGAAATGGCCTGCACGCTGCGGAATCCGGGCAACGCATCCTGCCCGCGACCATCGCGGCATGCGTGGCCGGTGCTGCGCCGTTGTTCGGCCTGGCGGCCACGCACGGCCTGACCGCGCTGATCGAGGTTCCCCGCAACCCGGCCCCGAGCCCGGAGACCGAGTTGACACCGATTCACGCGGACTCGACACGGCTGGACACCGACTGGACAGGACCGGACAGCGACCGGACAGTACTGGACAGCGAGTGCACAGCCACTGTCGAGGCGGTGGACAGCGACCCGAACGCGGAGCGCGACGCCGAGATCCGCCGCCGCTCTGCAGCTGGGGAATCCACGCGCCGGATCGGTGCCGCGGTCGGGTTGTCGCATTCCCGTGTCGCGCAGATCATCGCCGCTGTCGACCCGGTTGACGGCGCGGTGGACAGCGGCGGGGAGGTGCTGAGCTTGGTTCGCTGACCTATTGCCCGGTGGTGCGGGAGGGTGTGCGGCGGTCCCTCCCGCGTCAAGGGCGCACAGCGTCGGCTACGCCGATGACCTTGCGGCCACCCTGGACCCGCGAGCCTCTACCGCCACACGGGCAGAGCCCTTCGAGGGCAGGCAGTGAGCCTGCCCCCTTCAACCCTTTCACCACCTCAACTTCGGAGGAAGCCATGACCAACACACTCAGTGACCTGGACCAGATCAATGCCGAGCTGATGGGCCAGGGTGCCCGGAATCCGTTCGGGCGTGATGTCGAGATCGGCGCGATGGTGTCCGGTGAGATCGTCGCCGTCGTGCGCCGGCATCGCCACAACAGCAAAGGCCAGCCGCTGTTTTGGGTCGACCGCAAGCCGATGATCGCCCAGGCCGGGGACCCGGTCATCGATTCGCAGCTGATCCTCGAGACCGACGAGCGCGAAGACGAGGCCGATGACGGCCTGCGTGCGATCACCTTGGATCGGGATGTTCAGCGCGCCATTGCCGCGGGCGTGCGTCGTGCCCGCGCTGGTGGTGTCGCGATCGGCGGGCAGCTCGACGGCCTGCTTTATGCCGGTCCTGTCGAAGGTGGTGGCTACGGCCGCAACTACGACCTGCGCGCCTACCTTCCGCCCGTCGCATAGATCCACCAACACCGAAGCCCGGCCGAGAAATCGGCCGGGCTTTTTCGTGTTTCCAGCCTGTCGGCTGGGCCCTGCTTTGCCTGACTGTTCCCCGGGCCCTTCCTCCGAAGGCAAACCGAGCCCGGGGCGACGGTTGCTCAAGGGTGGCCGGTAGGCCATCGGCGCAGCCGACGCGACGTCAGGAGCGCCCTTGAACGACCGTCGAGCCGGGCTCAAACTATCCGGCCGAGGAAGGGCCTCCTCCGTGGTGTCAGCAGTCGATCTTGGTGGGTCGGCTTGTCGATCATGACAGCAAAGTCCCAGCGAAAAACTAGGCACTAGCCGGTCCACGTGTGGACCAGCCAGTGCTGCTCTCTTCCACCACCCCACCCATCCCCTGACCTGCGGTTAAGGGCGGGATTTCTGCTCGCTCCCACCCCCACCCCCGTCCGACATCTCATCACCCACTTCGTGGTCAACGAGATGTCGGACGGGGGTGGGGGTGGGAACAATCAGAAATCAAAAGATCAAAAAGGGGGATGGGTGGGGTGGTGGAAGAGAGAAAAAGAAAAAAGACATTGGTTGCGTTGGGTGGGTATCGGAAAGTTTGCGGCGTGGTGCTTTGGCATACGAGGGTGGCTGGTCACGTCGTGTGCATCGGCTGCGGTCTACTGCACGCGGCTGGCGTGGCGCGGTAGCTGGTGGCGCGCGGCGCGGTGGTGAGCGGGTGTCGCGACCTGACGGTCGCGCGGGCCTGCGCGCGGGGCGTGTCTGTTCCCTCCGGTATGACCTGAGAAGGGGCCTATCACACGGTCACCGAACATCAAGGGCGCCTGGCGGCGTCGGCTGCGCCGATGGCCTGCGGCCACCCTTGACGCCCGGAGCCCGTGTGATCGAAACGCCCCAGGCCATACCGGAGGGAACAGACACACAAACCAGCCCTACGCGCTACGAGCCCGAACAGCTGCGCGGCCGAAGGCCGCGGAAAAGATTCCGCTCGCCGCGGGGCAGGCCACCCAGAGGGACCAGGGCACGGAAGGACCAGTCAGCAGGTCTACCGCGACCTCCAGAACAGGCGGACGGACTCTCCATGGCCAGGAAGTCACCCGGCAGCAACTATGCAGCACTGAATACGGTTACCGAGGGGCTACCAGCGAGGGGCGGGATCAGGGTTGCTGATCCCGCTTCCAAGCCGTGCCGGTCCAGCTTTAAGGCAATCCGCAGATATGTATGGGCGGTTCAGATATGCCCATACATTGCCCATACACACGTGTGTGGCGTGTGTACCTCGGTATGGGCGTGTGGACCAGTACGGTCCTGGCTGTGCGCATCTACGCAATTGCCAACCAGAAGGGTGGCGTCGGCAAGACCGTCGACACGATCAACTTGGCGGCCGCGCTGGCCGAACATGGCCGGCGGGTGCTGGCGATCGACTGGGATCCGCAGGGGCACCTCACCGAAGCGCTCGGCGTGCAGACGTCCGATGGGGCGTCCCTGGCGCGGGCGCTGCTGGGGCAGTGGAGTGGTGAGCTCGCCGAGCTGGTGCAGCAGGTCGACGGCGATCTGTATGCGATCCCGACCAGCGATGACATGTTCTTGCTGGAACCGCAGATGTACGGGCGCTCAGGCAGGGAGTATCTGCTCAGCCGGTTCCTCGACGCGCTGGTCGGCATCTTCGATGACGTGGTGATCGATTGCCCGCCGTCGCTGGGCGCGCTCAACGACAACGCTCTGGTCGCCACCCGCCGCCGTCTCGCCGGTGAGCAGGTGCAGGGAAAGATCGTGATCCCGGTTCAGGCCGAGGACTCGAGCATCCGGGCACTGCGGTTGTTCCTTCGACAGATCACGACCCTGCAGGAGGCGCTGAACATCCAGCTCGACGTCGCAGGCCTGATCGTCAACCTCTACGACGGCCGCAAGGGCCGCATCGCGACATCGACGCTCGAGGCGTTCCAAAGCCATCCGTTGGGTGTGCTGGCGGTGTTCAAGGACCTCAAGGAAGTTCGGGAGGCGTGGCGGCTGCACACCACGGTGATCGCGCACGCACCCGACAGCGAGACCGCCGCGGGATTCCGTGGGCTTGCCGGTCGTCTCGATCCCGAGCTGGCGCCGGTGGTGACCTCGTGAGCGCCCGCCGCCGTGACCCGCTGCCCGGCCCGGATCTGTCCGGCACCGACCCGAACGAGGTCCTGCGGTCCCGGATCAACCTCAACGTCCCGGTCAACCCGCCCCCGCCCACACCTGCCCATACACAGGTAAGGGCGAGTGGAGAACGTGTACGGACGGGTAAGGGCGGCGGTACTCGGCCGGATCCGGAAGGGATGCGCCGCGCCTCGTTCTACATCACCCAGGAGGCGGCAGCAGCCCTCGAGGGTGCTGCGGACCGGATCGTGCAGCTGCTCGGCGACGGCACGCCGCGGCACGTCGCGCTGTCCGCGCTGATGTTGGCCGGCGCCAAGCAAGTGGATGTCGTAGCGCAAGAGCTGGCCCGTCAACGCGCCGCCGAGCTCGCCGCCCGCCTGGCGGCTCTACCACCCATACCTGAGTAACACCTGCCCATACACGACCCTTACCTGTGTATGGGCGGGTGTGGGTGGGTGTTATTCCGATGACTTGGTGCGCTTCAGGACACTCTGTCCCGTAACGGTCGGGGAGACCGGCCGGAGCAGTTCTATGGTTTGAGTCGCGCGTTTACCGCGGCGTTGGTGGTGCAGCGGTCGGTTCAGCGGCGCTCGGCGTTGTCGCCGTGCCACCTGCGTGGATGGTGATTTCCGGTGACGGGGCGTCAGGAGGCCACGGATTCTGGAGCTTGTCGACCACTGGCGCTATCGCCTCGTAGACGGCGGCCGCCATGGACTTGTCGATAGCGCCCTCCCCGCCGTGCGCGTTGTAGTCCAGGATCTGCAGATAGTCCACCATCTGCGGGCCGGTCAGCTCGATGTTCACCATTCCGCTCGGGTCCTCGGTGAAGTTCTTCGGCTTATCGATCTTCTTGGTCTGATAGGTGCCATCGCCGTGGTTGGTCCTGGTCCATAGATCCTTGCCCATGTGGAGCGTGAACGTCGCAACGCCAGCGGCTTTGCGCTCTCGATCGCCCTGTTCCTTCGGCGAGTCAGTGACGCTACAGCCCGTTATGGCGAGAGCTAGAAGGCCGGCCATTGCTGCGGACGCCAGCATCCGCCCGACTGGTCTACCTCGATTGATCATGTCCCCGTGTCCCCTCTGGTCGAAACCCCTGCCTGGTCCAGGGTAGGGAACAGCACCGACAGATCTTGGTGAATCAGGTTGGCGCACCATGGATTCGAATAATCGAGTACTCCCGCCCGATCGCGAACCTCCTAGTGGTCACACCGCGGTGTGCACGGCGGCGTGAAGATTCTGTACCGGCAGATGTTGCAGGTGTGCACCCGGTGATGGCCGCCTGCCTCCAAGCAGGGCACAGAGCCCACAGTCGCCCGGCCTGGCCCGAAGCGGTGTCCGCGCGGGCAGCCGATCGGGGCGGGTTCGACCCATCCCTTGCGAGTCCAGTACAGCCGCTGCGGGTCGAGGACGATCCGGCCTTCGACCGCGTACACCGGCTCCCAGTCATCGAACACTCTTTCGATTCTGGCACGAACCGTACGGTCGTTCGAGATAGGCTCACGGTATGAACGTGGGTGATCGAGTGCTGTTGGTGAGCGGGGGAGTGTCGGTATTCGAGATCCTCGAGCTGCATGGGGATCAAGCCTTGGTCGAAGCGATCCAGGAAGATGCGCCGGGGCGCTACCCGTTCGAGACGCCGATCGAGCACTTGGTACTCGCCGATCCGGAGTGACGGTGTCGGGCACTTCGACACGACCACCACATCGCATCTTCGATGTGTCCGCTTTTCTGGTGCTTCCTGGATTCCGTTGGCGACCCGCGATTTTGAACTTTTTTTGAACGTCCGCAGCCGCGAGATGCGGTTGACTTGTCCTTCGGTGAGCCGCGGGCGGTGAGCTGCTCGTGGTGTCCGGTGTCGGACCTACAGTTCGACGTGGCGGCGTTACTGGCTGACCGCAACTTCGACTCATCGAGGAAACGGTGGATTGCAAGCGCGTCAACACGCGTCGCCCAAGACCACGCTGAGGTGCGCCGACCTGCAGGTTCCGACGCTCAAAGAGAGGACATACATACACGCGTGTAAGTAGAAAGTTCTGGCAGCCGGATCGATGTGTACGGCCTTCTGTCGTCCCCAAAAGGCAAGATAGAGCGGGTGATTCGAAGAATCGTGCCGTGCATCAATGGCCTCATGCGCGACGGCCTTTACAGCAGGCACCACCCGGTTTGTGCTCCAATAAGTACGGCTCGAACAAGCCCTGGAGGGTGATGGAAGAGCGCTGCCCCGACCTGCGCCAACAGGTCAGGGCAGCTGGTGTCCGAATGTTCTCTCACAGAAAAACAGAAAACGGATCATCTATGAGATTAGCCAAGACACCGGCTGTGGCAGAACCCCACCAAGCCGGCAAGTTCTCGCGCGCCGACTCGAAGTACGGCGAAAACGTTCTCACCAGCAGTTACTCCGGACTGCAACACTCTGCACCCCCGATTCGTAAGGTTCCCACACCTGATCAACCAGAAGATGGGAACTGCTACAGATGATCGAGATATTCACCGGCGCAGTGGGACTCGGTGCATTGGGGTACGCGCTGCGCCTGGGGTTTCACTGGCTTCACCACGACGGTTTGGTGCGGCTCATGGCTGGAACCATTGCCGTCGTCCATCCCGACGCAACCCGCCGAAAGGATGCCCGAACCGTCTTACGCGACACACGAGGTCGGGCATCCGGATCTGATACATGAGCGAAGCCCGCTGGCCGCCGATGACTGGAAGACCTTTGAGCGCGTTGGGCATCCAATGGTGTCGGTGCCCGGCAGTACAGTGTGGGCACTGCGAAGGTCGCGGGTTCGAGCCCCGCTGGGTCCACTACAAGGGCTCATAGCTCAGTTGGTAGAGCATCGCATTGATCGCAGGGCTCTCGACGCCCGCGAAGCAGAAGGCCCGGCCGCCAGCCGGGCCTTCTGCCATTCCCGACGTGTGATGTCGCCTCGAACACGGGGCTCGTACTGGTAAGGACCCCCACCACACCCTGTAGCGCAAAAGCCTGCCGAGGAACCTGCTTGTCGGCAGGGCAGATGGACTCCGAATGAGGCCGAATGGACCCACATGGATCCCACATGGACCCCATATAGACCCCACATGGGGGACCGGAATTGTGCTAGCCTGGGTCGCATCGCCGCCCCATTGAGGTGGGGTTGGAAGTAAGCCGTGGGATTACTCGCCGGAGACGAGGCCCGCGGCTTGCGTCGTTTTCAGATGCTGTGGATGTCGACCAGGCCACCGAGTGTGTGCAGGTAGCCGGGATTTCCCACACGATGCTGCACGAGTGCCCCGCACACCACATCCGCGACGGCCAGGACCGGTTCGGCTCGTCCCCGGATGTGGTCGATCCGCAGCGGCCCGGTGATGATCCTGCGGGCGCGGAACTTCTGCAGCAGGTCCAAATCGCTGCGATCCATCGTTCCGCGCGATTCGAGAGTGACCTGATTGCAGGGCATGTGCGCCAGCATGGGCAGCAGGTGTTCGAGGCATTTGCGGCGGTGCCGGCGATCGGCGGCGCCCGGGTCATGGTGCACCACGATGATGCTGCACACAGGCAATTCGGCGATGACGCCCACCAGTTCGTGGCGGCGTTCGGTACTGCTGCCGTGCCAATGCACCTTGGTCTCGCCGGGCAGCAATAGCGCGTCCATCGTCTTGCGCACCACTGGGACGTCTTCGTCTTCGATGAGCGCCGCAGCCACGATGTAGGTTCCGGGGTCGCGGTCTGGCTGCGATCCGCTCTCATCGCCCCACGCTGTCAGCATGAGGCAAAAGTCTAGGACCGCGCCCAGACAGACCACCGACAGATTTTTCGAGGTTCGAGATCCGG
The DNA here is from genome assembly GCF_055584605.1 of Nocardia sp. NPDC102475. NCBI lineage: Bacteria > Bacillati > Actinomycetota > Actinomycetes > Mycobacteriales > Nocardiaceae > Nocardia > Nocardia sp. NPDC102475. The sequence continues at coordinate 15,304 of NZ_JBVJLS010000040.1, forward strand.
TCTGACCGGCAGTTCTAGCGGCCGTTAAGCCCGCTATTCGGTGGTGGAATGTCGGTGCCGTCCGCGAAGATCTTCGCCATGGCATCTCAGATGATCAAGGCCCCGAGCGGCGGGGGTTCTGACGACGAAGACGAAGGCGATCGCAATCCTGACGGCCTTCCCTACAGTGGCGACCCGTCCGGTCCTTGCCCGCGGTGCGGTCGGATCAGCAACTTCAAGGTGGGCGAAGTGGTGCAGATCCGGAAGAATATGCGCGTTCAAACCGCGAATGGCAGCCAGTATCTGCCGGCGCAGCGAGTTGTGGCGTTGACCTGCCACGGGTGCGAGCAGGGCACCGTCGTCGTCGAAGAAATCAAAACGCGCCCGGGCGGTTTCGAAGCAACACCGCTGTACTGGTGGCCCACACCCGGCAGCGCCACCGACATGGCCGACGTTCCGGATGACATCGCGGGCGCCTTTAACGAGGGCCTGCGCTGCCTCAGCGTGGTGGCCCCGAACGCGGCCGTGGCGATGTTCCGCAACGCACTGGCCCACATCGTCAAGGACAAGGGCAGCGCCGCCGCGAAGAAAGCACTCGACGGCACCCTTGCCGCTGGGATCGCGCAGATGGTCGCTGACGGTTCACTCCTTCCGACCTTCAATGACTGGGCGACGCATATCCGGGTGGTGGGCAACGCCGGTGCACATCAGGAGGCCTTCGAGGCGGTCTCGGTCGAGGAGGCTCAGGAGCTGCAAAACCTCGTGCTGGGGTTGATCAGGTACCTCTACATTGAGCCCGCCAATCTTGCCCGGATGCAGAAGCCGAAGAAGCGTCCTAAGACTCCTTGACCGGCCGAATCCGCATTCTGGCCGCCGATAAGACCCGCATCCGCGTCGCTATCGGCGGTCAGCCTTCAACGGCCACACGGCCACTGCTGCCTAGTTCGGGGATGTGCTTGTAAAGGGTGCCGCGCGAAACGCCGAGCAGGCGCGCGACCGAGGACACCGTTTCCTCCGGGCGGGTAAGGATGGCGCGGACCTGGCGGATCTGTTCGGCGGTCATCGCCGGTGGCCGGCCGAGGCGCTGCCCGCGGGCACGCGCGGCGGCCAGGCCCTCGTTGGTGCCGTCGACGATCAGCTCGCGAATGAACTCGGCGAGCGCGGCGAAGACATGGAACACCAGACGGCCGCCGGGTGTGGTGGTGTCGAGTGCTTCATGCAGGGAACGGAATCCGATGCCGCGCTTGCGGAGTCCGGCCACGATCGTGATCAGGTCCTGCAGCGAGCGGCCGAGCCGATCCAGCGACGGCACCACCAAGGTGTCGCCGGGGCGCAGGTAGTCCAGGCACGCCCACAGTTCTTCTCGCTCGGCGTTCTTGCCGGACTTCTTGTCGGTGAAGATCCGCTGGCATCCGGCCGCGGTGAGCGCGGCGATCTGACGGTCGAGCAGTTGACCTTTGGTCGAGACCCGCCCGTAGCCGACGAGGGCGCCGCCTCCACCGATCGGATCGAGCGCATCACCGTCGAGGGTGAGCGGATCGGAGATCTCGAGGGCTCGGGTCTGGTTGGTCATGCTCCGGAACTGTACGAGAAAGGTCCGACAGGATTTGTTGAACACCAATCGTTTTCGACACGTTTGTTGAACACCGATCCAGTCTGGTCGTCCTGACGATTCGCCCCATCTGGGTCGGTGTTCAACAAACGAACGATTCTCGACACTTACGAGGCGGGTGCCGTCGGCACGGCCACGGTCGGTGGCCAATCCTGCGGCTCGACATTGGCGGGCTTCTGGCTGAGGTCCTGATCCCAGTCGAATACCGGTGCTGGCGGCCCCCATTGTTTTGGGGCAACGAATGAAGCAGTCCCGCTACCGAAGCTCACCTTCATGAACCTGGCATCGCTGGTGAAGGTCGCATGGTGGAACGAGACGTCGCCGGTGAAGGTCGAACCTTTGAACGAGACGTCGCAGGTGAAGGTCGCACCGTTGAACCAGGCGCTGTGAGCGAAGGTCACATAGTGGAACCAGATTTTGCCGGTAAAGGTAGCGTCTCCGAACTCGGCGGTGCGGGCGAAGGTCGCCTCTCCGAACTGAACGTCGCCGGTGAAGGTCGCATCGTGGAACCAGGCACCGCCGGTGAAGGTCGCATTCTGGAACCAGGCACCGCCAGTGAAGGTCGCACCGCCGAACTGGGCTTTGCGGGTGAAGGTCGTGTCTCCGAACTCGGCGATGCTGGCGAAGGTCGCGCGGCTGAACTCGGCAGAACCCGCAAACGTCGCATTGCTGAAATCGGCACCTTCCAGGTAGGCATAGCGGAAGTCGAAATCGCTTGTTGACCAGCTGTATTCGGTGGGTGGGCGGAGGCGGCTGGCAATGACACGGACGATGGTCGCGCGGACTTCCCGGTCGTTCTGCCGGTACTCGATGTGCTCTTCCGTCTCGCCGCGAACTCGCCCATGTTCGATCCGGGGAGCTTTGACCACGAATTTGGTGCGCCCGCTAACACCGTGCTCGGGGTCGTAGGGCAGACGAAGGTATCCGCACAGCACGTCGATGCATTGCTGGCGGCGCAGGCCTTCGGATTCATCGGCGACGCCGGCCATGGCATAGACCCCTGCGATACGGACCGCGACATCGGTAGCACCGAGTTGGGCGGCCGCGGCGCCGAAGCGTTCGACGAACCGACTCTGCTCGAGGTCGCGCTGGCGGCGGTAGGCGATGACCAGCGCGACGACGCCGCCAACGCCGGCGACGACGGTCAAGGCGATGCGGGTGACGTCGATCTCGGCCGCGGTCTTGCTCACGTCGACGGGTGTAATCCACCGTAGGAACCCGTAGGCGGCGACGGCCACGCCCAGGCCCGCAGCGAGAGCGAGTAGGACCGCGGGCAGCAACTGGATCCGTCCCGTGCGGCGCCTGAGCGACGAGCGGGAGTCTTTAATCAACCACGTGCGCAACGTGGTCGTGGTTGAACGTGCCTGCGCGCCAATGGCGCTCACCCGCCCGGACATTGCTCAATTCTGCTCGACGCGACGTCCTGCCACCGAGCACTCCGTTCACTCCGATGCCGAGCAGCACGTTCGAGTGTCGAAGAACCGATCGGTTCTCGACAGCCCACCGGATGCATGTATCTAGGAAGAGGTCGAGCTCTCGCCCAGCTTGTCGTCCAACACGATTGGCGGGATGGGCTGTCCTGGTTTCGCTTCAGGGTCGACCTGGTCTATGACCTTTGAGATCTGCTCGTATGTACGCGCGGCCACCGCGTTCTGTACGTAGCTGCGAATGCCGCCGAAGCCTCGAGTCACGGTCAACAACGCCGTCAGATGGACCCCAGATAGGGTTACCTCCACCATCTCGCCCCGGGGAGAGACTCGTTCCTTCGGTACTTCCGGTAGCGAACGCAAACTCGGCACCGGCCAGAGCCCCTTCAGGGCGTGCCAGGTGTCGCGGTGGCAGACCAGCTGGACGGTGCTCACCCCCGCAGCACGGCGCATCCGCCGCTCATGGTCGCGTCTGGGCGCGACCATGCCATCAATCCAATCACGAACTCCCGAAATCATCCCCATCAACCGATGGTGCCCGAATTGCCGTGGAGCCGAGCTGTTTTCCGCCAGACTGGCCACCTCAAACATTCCCTTATCGGCGGTCGGAAACAGCTGTTTTGGCGGGCCGCACAGCGTACTTCGGATAGCGAAACGCCGCCAGGCGGGTGCACTGGCGGCGTTATTGCTGGGGTGCCGACGTCCCACAAGCGCCTCTCGGCGGGTGGTCGCTCTTAGCGACGAATGGGGTGCGGCCCGGGGCTGTCCGGACGCCGACACCGGTGTTCAACCGAGCCACCCGGTCAGCTATTCCACCGGATCCTGTGATCCGGCGAGATCGGTAGCTGGCCGGGATGTCTCGTGGGAAGACGCCGCCTAACGGCCCCCTTCCGCGAGCAGGGTTTCATCGGTGTCGGGTTCGGCCAGAGCGTTGCTGGAGAGCAGCGTTATGGCCGTGGCGGCCCCCACGAACCCTATGAGGATGGATCCGAGGGTGGAGAACCCGATCATGGAAGCGATGTAGCCCAGGGTGAATCCGCACCATGTCGAGGTGATGGTCACGAAGACGCCGCGTGTGCCGGTGGTTATGGCGGCGAGGTTGGTTAGGTCGATCCACAACGGTGTCACGGTGAACACGGCGAATCCGGTGAGCACACCGACGAGTGTGGATGGTTCGGCCAGCCAGGCCAGCACACCGGAACCGATGCCGGCCAGTGTTGCCGTCGTCAGACGGGGCGGGGTCAGCAGTCGAGCCCGATCGGGACCGTGCACCCACTTCGAGGTGGCCAGCAACAGCATCACCACGAGGGCGGCCGCGGCCGTGACACCGACCACCTCGTTGGTGAAGATGCGCCCGAACAGGATGGTCATCGCCATCGGGTAGATGACGATGACCAGCAAGACCAACGGGACTGCTCGCGCTGTCCCGGACTGCAGCGCGGTCAAAGATCTACTGCCCGAACGGATCTGCGGCGACGTTCCCAGCCCCAGGCACCGGCGGCAATGCCCAGGATGGGCACAGACCGAAGAACCCGCAAGCGCCGAGGCCTGGTCACGCCGGCCCATCAGCAACTTCAGATCCAGCACATCGACCCCGCCTATCTGCCGAACTGGTGCCAATCCGTCGGGCCCAGAGCGCGCCCAGTCGCGCATGGCAGCAGCCAGTGGATCCCCCTCGGCAGCTCCGCTCTGGCGGCGCCGATCGGAGACATTCGTGCGGCGCTCAACGCCCTCGCTCGCGGTCTCGTGAGGTGGGCCGGGTGCGAGGACTTGCTGGGCTTCCCGGATCGTGTTGCCGCTGATCTGAGCCCACATCGCCAGCATGCTGGCGACGTGATCATCGGGTAGTCGGCACGCGATCAGGAACGCCCGTAACTGCTCGCGGTTTTTGGGCAGGGTGTTGTTCTTCGAATCGATGAACCGATACGCCGTCGATCGAGGCAATCCCGAAGTCGCCGCTATCTGGCCCGCGGTGCGGCCGGAGACTTCCTGGATCCGCCGCAGCATCGCCATGTATCCGGCAGCGGAATCCTCTTGTGTGGCTTCGGGTCTCTCTGGGGTGGGTGATGGAGGAACGTTCATCGCGTCCCGCCACCGCCCAGGCTGCCCAAGGCCCTGCTCAATAACCGGCAGCCCGCCCGCGCCGCCGTGCCGATCGAACTGGCCGGCAAGACCAGCGTCACGAGCGGGATCTCGATCATCATCAGGTACTGAACTGCCTGGGCCGGATCGATGCCGCGGCAGATGAGCATGTAGTGGTAGCAGAATCCGGCCACGACGATGACCGATGCCATGAACGCAGCGGGCCACGACACAGCGCTCGGCGGGGACGGTGGTGATGTAGGAGGGGAAGCGATTTCATGGTCAGCGTCGTGCTGATCGCGGCAGCGCGGGTGGACTGAGTGGACGATCAAAACAGTGCATGCTCTCTGATATGGCGGTAGCCCGGGGAGCAGGCGGTCTGTCGACATCCCTACGCACGCGCGGAACTGCAACCGAGGTTGCAGGCGTGTGCCGGGCACCTCGGGCTACCACAGTTGAGACGGCCGAGACTTCCCGAGCAAGCCACGACACCAGCTCCGAGTTCCCGCTCGGAGAAGGCCTGTGCCCCTAGGTGGTTCGGGGCCAGCGGTGCCTATTCTGCACTGTCACAAGACGATCACGAAACGTACACAAACGGCACGTCGCGCATTTGAGAATCCCCGCGTCCAACTGGTCGGTCGACCATGAGTCGAAAAAGTATTCGATGCTCCCACGTCGAGATCCAGTGGACACCGAACTGTCCCGGGAGTGTCCAGCGAACCGTCCCAGCCCAGAAGCGCTGGACAGATTGTGACTCAAACCATAAGGCACGCCGACCTGTTTCGTTTCGTCCTTTTCCCTGTTCAACACCCAGGTTTTTGGTCTCGACAGCACGGTGGACACGATCTGTGGCTTAGAGTTATAACCATAATGTCGCCGCTACTCGCGGGTAACTTCGAAGCGCGCGGCATGATGATCCCCCCGGATGATCGCTTTGAGACGGCCGAGCAACCGGGAGCTGGCAGGGTTCGTTCCCGCGGACCCGCCACACGATAGAAGGCCTCACCAGGTCCCGCTTCCGGGAACCCGTGAGGCCTTCTATTTTCGGTGAGTTGCCTTATCGGTGGTCAGGAGTCTGGCGGTGGTGCAGCCGCATTCGGGCTGGACGGTCAGTGGTCCAGGAGAGCATCAGCCTGCTGTGCGGCGCTGGGATTCAAGATGTAGAGCCCCGCGCTCTGTTCGACCGACCGCGCACGAATCTCATTGATATCTCGGCCCCATCGGGTTTCACTCGACCACTTCAGCGCGGTGATCGCACCTATCTGCGGCAGCTCCGCGCCTTCCAGGTTCGCGCCTTGCAGGTTCGCGCGGTCCAGGTTCGCGCCGCGCAGCTCCGTGCCTTCCAGGTTGGCACCGCTCAGGTTCGCGCGGTCCAGGTTGGCACCGCCCAGGTTCGCGTCCTGCAGTTGCGCGTAGGTGAGATTCGCCCTGCTCAGGTCCGCTGCGCGCAGGTTGGCGCCCTTCAGTTGCGCGCCGCGCAGCTCTGCGCCGTTCAGCTTCGCATCGTTCAGCTTCGCGCCGTTCAGAGTCGCGTGGAAGAGTTGCGCGCCGCTCAGTTGCGCGTAAGTCAGCTTCGCGTCGACCAGCTCCGCGCCGTTTAGCTTCGCGTGTGTCAGATTTGCGTAATTCAGGTTCGCGTGATTCAGGGTCGCGCGGTCCAAGTCCGCGTCGCTCAGGTCCGCGTCATTCAGGTTCGCCCACAGCAAGCTCGCGTCGCTCAGGTTCGCGTGATTCAGGGTCGCGCGTGCCAGCTTCGCATCGACCAGGTTCGCGTCGACAAGGTTCGCGCCGGTCAGGTTCGCGTCGCGCAGGTCCGCGCTGCTCAACTTCGCGTCACTCAGGTTCGCTGCGCACAGATTCGCCCTGCTCAGGTCCGCTGCGCGCAGGTTGGCACCGCGCAGGTTCGCCCCTTCCAGGTTCGCGTCGTGCAGCTGCGCGGGGCTCTGTGCAAACGCAGCAGGGTGTAGTTCGGCCCGCCCCGGCTGACGGTATTGATCGGCTCCTGGTTGGAAGGCGGGCCATGTTCCGGCAAGCAGCGACAACAGTCGCCGCGCAGGTGAATCCGCCACAACCGTCGTCGCCGGTGCCGGTTGGAAGGCGGGCCATGTTCCGGCAAGCAGCGACAACAGTCGCCGACGGTATGACAGCTCAGCCATTGTCACCACCGGAATTCTCTGATGGGAGCGATGATTCGCTATAGGAGGCAAGCTTTTTCACCAATGCGGGCGCGGCGACCCCCGCACCGAATGCGGCAGCGTTGGTGGTGATGATCGAGCCGTACCCGATAGCCCAGGTCGTCAAGCCCGCCACTGCCAGATTGACCACCACCCAGCTCAGATACACGCCGCCACCAGGCCCGCCGTTGCTTCTGAGCCAGGGCCAGCCCTTGACGCGTGTGCTGTTCTCCACGTAGGCGACGCCGGAGTTAGCCGCCGCGCCGGCGATCCCCCACAGGGCGTACTGCCACATTCCCACACGGTAAACGCCGCAACGCCTTTCAGCTATGAGTTCGCTGATAGGCACGCTTATCGGCGGTCAGGAATCGAACACGCGAGCGTCAAGAAATCTTGTCGATTCGTCAAGAAAACTGGTCGAGTCAAGTAAACTTGTCGCATGGGAATTCCGTACTTCAAGACCACCGACCTCGGCTACCTGCCCGCCGGCACCGACATCGACGCCGTCCTGCGCGACGGGGACGAGCGCGCCCTGCACGCGACCTGGAACACCTTCCACCACATCCGGCACACGCACGAGACGCTGGCCAAACTCGATGCGGGCGAGATCACCCCCGCCGATGCCGAGGTCGACGTCGCGGCGCACATGCGAAGCGAACTGGCCCAGCTCGCCGACGTCACCGCCCTGCAGGCCCTCGAAGCCAACCGGCGCCTGGTCGAGCTGCTCACCGGCCGCCGCTGGTCGGTGATGCAGTTCGCCCGCGAGGCAGGCATCAGCTGGTCGGCGATCGGTGACGCGCTCGACATGACCAAGCAGGGGGCACTCGACTGGTACAAGCGCAAGATCGCGGCCCAGGAAAAGTACGCCAGTCGCTGGCACGACGCGGAACGCGCCCGCGCTGTTGTCGCGGAGTAGGAAAGGACTGCTGAGCAGCTTTATCCGGGTCAGAATCGAGGGTGCGAAACGGCCCAATCCGGTTGATAGTCCGGGTGGTCTCGCCAGATTTCCGCGATGGCGCGCAAGGTCTGTATGTGCTCGAGCCGCGACCGGTCGGCGGCCGGCGTCGCGCCGAACAGGTGGGTCAGCTCGCCCTCGTACTCGAGCACGGAGATGACTGCCGTCCGCAGCGCCGCGATGTAACGCTCGCGTGCGGGATCTTGTTCGTCGTCGGCGAAGCGGGCGACGATGAACTGCTCGATCCTCGGCGGCTCGGAGACCATGGTGGATCCGCCTTCCGTTCGGTGTTCAGGAACGGTGGCGAAGCACGCCAATAAAGGCTGGTCAGGAAGCGGCTGATTCGGGCGCGCGCCGCGGCCGTAGAAGTGTCGAGACCGAGCCGATCGAGATTCCCATCTCCTCGGCAATCTGCTGGTACTTCATTCCTGACGCACGCAGCTCCTGCGCTTGCTGCTGTCGTGCACGTGCTCGTGCCTCGAAATCCTCGCGGGGTTCGGCAATGAGTCGCTGAATGGTCCGCGTGGACGCGCCGTACTGCTCTGCGAGCTCCCGCGCGGTGCGGGTGCGCCGTACTGGATTCTTGGCAGCCATCGTTACGCCTCCTCCAATGCGGATTGGACGATTGCGCTCATATCGTATTTTGTCGCGTTGCGTCTCGCGGCTTCGCGTTTGGCTTCAGACTTCGCGTTGCCGCCCTTTCGTCCGCGCTTTGACAGCTCGTCGTCGCTGAGTTTGGCCGCGGTTACTTCCCCGCCGCGCCTCCCACGTCGAGACTGTTCCTCGCTGAACGTGCGAGTGATGTGCCTCCAGGTCCATTTCGAGATGGAGTGTGCGATCTGGCGGACTTCCCCGTCCTCCATCGGCCCCTTGGCGTAGGCCGGGCCGATGATGTCCATGTTGCGGTCCCATGCGTGATCATGGACGACTGGGAACCACAGTCCATGGCTGGAGTAGTTGCGGACCCTGCGGTACGACCATTTCCGCACCAAGTCGAACAGGTCGACGTTGCGGCCGGTCCCTGACGTGCGGAGCTTCTTGCGTCGTTCGGTCGAGGTCGACCACTTGGGGAGCGCGCCCAGCTTCTCAAGCGGCCCAGCGAGATCCGCGAGGTCATAGGTGGCGTACTCCGGCCCGAACAATGTCAGGTGATCGCCGTGGCGAGGATTCTTGGTGATCCTTCCTCCGTAGGCAACGTCACCGGCCAGAACGTCATTGAGGCCGGCCTCGATCCGAGCCAGTAGGTTGACCGGCGCGCGCCGCGCCGCGTCGGTCAGGATGACGTCGGTCTTCAGCGCGTAGACGATGTGACCGTCGTTGGTGAACCGGTTCGCCGCGATGTAGGACGGCACCGGCAATCCGGCCAACGCGGCGATCTCGTCGGCCCGACCGCCGTCATGATCGGTGATGATTAGCGAGGTCATCGCCTTCGGGTTCGCCTCGAAGTACGGCATGGTCAACGCCCGCTCTCGCGAAGTTCGGTAGTAGCCACCGTCTTTCGACTTGCCAGCAAGCGGTCTGCGAGGCTTCCAATGCTCCTCGAACGCGAATGGGAGCCAATCGGCGTCCAGCTCCCACTCGTCTTGTTCGGTCTGCATGGTGGCGCAGTCTGCCCCAAGATCGTTGAAATGATGAGGTGCGACACGCAAACTTGGCCTAATCCATTGAAATGATGAGGTACGACATGCGAACTTGGCCTAATCCGGTAGTTCAGGCTCCCCACGTGGAAACCGGAGGTTTCTTACGGGAAGATATATGCGTAAATATGCATATGCGCATTACCGCATATATCTTCCCGTCCAGGTTGGTCGGCAGTTCCTGATGAAGTACGACCCGCCGAGCATGATCAGGCTTCCAGGTCTACCGCGTGAACCGGAGTAGCGTCGCAAACAGCAAGAACTGGGGGGAGGGATATGAGAGGCGAGGACATCCGAACGGCTCGGAAAGCCCGGGGTTGGTCGGTTCCCGTTCTTGTCGCTGCGCTGAATTCGGCCGCCGAGCGCGATGGTGTCCGCTTGATGACTCCAGCCAGTCTGAAAGTTGCGGTGTCACGCTGGGAGAACGGCCACACCAAGCCGGATGCGCTTCACTCTCAATTGCTGGCCCGAGTGCTACATCTGCCTCATGCTGGCGATCCGCTCGAGGAGGGGCGCGAGTATCAGCGTGACGTTGTTTCGGCGATCACCGTGATGGGGGCCCTGACCGACAGCGACAGCAGCAACGACCCTGCCCTAGCCAGAGCAGGCACGATCAGTAGTTTGGGTGCGTCCCAAGTCGTAACGGGTTACTTATTTGCCCAATCGCCTGCGCTGGCGCTTCCGGGTGAGCCGGTCTTCGGGGTTGCGGCTGCTGAGAGGATCCGCAACACGGTGTCGACCATGATGTCGATGGATTTCCAGAAAGGTGGCGGCCACACCCGCCGGGCGCTGCTCCAGTTCTTCCGCAACCAAGTTTTGCCCGAGCTGCACGCAGTGCATCCAGGGGTGGCCCGACGTGAAATCTTTTCCGCCGCTGCCGAAGTCGCGCAGCTCCTGGGGTGGAGCGCCTATGACGTCGGTCGCCATCCGGTTGCAATCCGATATTTCATCCAAGGGTTAAAGCTCGCCGAGGAGGCGGGCGACCATCTCATGGGCGCCAGGTTGTTGGCCAACCTGTCCCATCAAGCCAATTTCGTTGGCAACTACAACGATGCAGTGATGTACGCGCGAGCTGCCCAGTCGGCTCTGCGAGGGCATGGCACACCCAGCGTCGAAACCATGTGCGTGATGATGGAGGCGCGTGGCCTGGCCAGTCTGGCGGACCAGAAGGGCACCGCAACCGCGATCCACCGTGCCGAGCAACTCTTCGAACGCCGCCACGGCGACGAACCGACCTGGATCGGCTACTACGACCCAGCCGAACTCGCGGGCGACGCCAGCCACTGCTGGCGCGATCTGCAGCTTGTGCCCCAGACCCGAACGTTCGTCAGCGATGCCCTCACCGACGACACCCCGCCCCGGACCAGGGCGTTCATCCAGATGGTCTCGGCTGATGCAGCGTTGGTCGCTGGCGACTGGGAGGATGCCGGGGCACTGGCAGCTGCCGCCGTCGTCAATGGCGGTGACTTGCGGTCGGCGAGATATCTGCGGTACCTGCACGACTTCTACAACCGGCTCCCCGCTGGGGGCTCACGTCATCGCGCGCTCGTGGAGTTCGTCGATCTCATGCACACCCACCATCCCGCGATCGTGGCAGTGGCGCGCTGAGGGGTCAGAGACCGCGCCAGGGCTCGGTCAGTTGGCCGGTGCGTAGTGTGCGGATCCGCTTCTCGTATTCGCCGCGGACGCGTGCGGAGTGATCGACGTTCTGTGACAACCAGCTGACCATCTTCACCTGCTGGATCCCTTGCAGGATTGGCCATCCGGACCAGGTGGTGATGTCGTAGCCGTAGCCACTGGCAAACGCGGCATAGTCCTGTTCGGCGAGCATCCCCATCGACGCCTCGGCCGCTGTTTTGGCCAGATCCCACTCCGCCGGCCCGAATGCGAACGCCTCCAGATCGATCAACACCGCCTGGCCGTCGTCGGTGATCATGACGTTCTTCACGTGAGCATCGCCGTGCAGCGCGGTCGCTGGTAGCTGGAAGGTCAGCGCTTGCAGCTCCTGCTCCAACTCGCGTACTCGGTGCCGCAAGAAATCGGCGTCCGCGGCCGGGATCGGGGCAGTGTCCAGGCGCGCCGGAACATGGCTGAATGCCTGTACGGCTGGAAGCGTCAGCTCGGCTGGTCGGGACAGCTGGTGCAGCTGGCGGAGGAGCCCGCCGAGGATGTCAGTTTCGGCGAGGTCGGCTGCTCGCCCCGGGATGAATCGCCAGAACGTGACCGGGTGCCCGTCAATCTCGATCGGCTGCCCTCGATCACCGATGTCGTAGGTCTGCGCGGCCGGGAACCTTTGGCCGGAAAGCCAATTCGCGACCGCAACCTCTTTTTCGGCGTCTTTCCAGTGCTTCATGTTCCGGGCGATGCGGACGATCACCGGTTCCGATGTCAGCTGGTAGAGCATGTTTTCGCCCAACCGCAACATGACCGCATCAGCGGAATCTAGGCCCACTGTTCGGCACGCACGATCCAGCACCGCGTCGACTGTCTCGGGCAGGAAAGACGGAGCGGATGAGCGGGCCACGCAGATCAGGTTAACCGGGGGACAGGTGCTCGCGTGGCTGCTAACCCTTGCTATCTCCCGACACGCCGGACGGCGCGACGACGGTGAAGACATGACTTCAAACCACTTTTTCCGCATCGACCCAGTCCTGCAAGATGGACCGCCGTTATTCGGACTCGGCGCCTGCGGTCCATTCGTCCATTCGGGTTTCAAGGCGAGCAACCCGGGCCTTCAGGTCTTCGATCTCATCCTCATGAGTAGGGGGGCTACTCGGAGGTTCGATCACGTAGGTGCCGCGGCCCTGCCTGGACTCGATCAGGCCTTTTTCGCGCAGCATGCCCAGGGCGCTGTCGATGGTGTTCAACGACGCGTCGTGCTGTTCCTTGAGCTGCTCTTTCGTCGGTAGCAGGTCCCCTGGTCGGAGTCGACCTGCGGCGATCTCGGCCTCCCAGTAGGCGCTGATCTGCAGGTACTTGGGCGTCGGCGGCGGGTTCTTCACAGATCAAGATTAAGCCCTTCAGGGGTCACCTCAAGTCAACCGATTGACTCGATTGACTTACCCGATTAACCATGATTCAATCGAGTCACTCGAATGTTCCAAATGTTGGAGGAGATGATGAGACATCCAATTTTCGCGCTGATTGCCCTGCTCAGCGCGGCGTACATGCTGATCCGCTATCCGGAATTCGTGATCGGCGTTGTCGTTGCCGCCGCCGTGCTTGTGCTCATCGGGCACTGGTTCGTCCGTGCTCTGACTCCATTCGGTCGCCATCGGGGGATGCGGCGATGAGCACCGATCTGGACCGCTACCAGCGGAATGACGCAGGGGCAGATCAGCGCGGGGGTGTCGCGGTGACCATGCCGGATCCGACCGAGCTGATCACTTTTCGCAGTGCTGGGGCACTGCTGGGGGTGACTCATCCGACTATTCGCCGCTGGATCACTGAGCAGCGCTTGAGCGAGTACCGGATTGCAGGCTCGCCGCGAGTCGATCGCCGTGAGGTGTTGGGGCTGATTTCTCTGGTCAGCGCGGCTCAGGCGGTGACGCGATGATCGGGCCGGTCGCCCGGACGGACGCCGCGGTCGCGTCTGCGATGGGACGTGGTTTCCGTGTGCTGCCGCCGCAGGTTCAGCTGGCGCTGTTGGTGTTTGGGTTGCTGATCGGCATGGTCGGCTGCTCGGTGGCGTGGGTTGATCAGCAGTCGTATACGCCGTCGCCGAATATCTGTGCGCCGGGCCAGGAGTCGCGCACTGACTGCCAGCACATGCAGCGCGTTCCGGTGCAGACGCCGGCGGGGTGGCAGCGATGAGCGCCCCGGCTGATGACACGCAGCGTGTTGAGGGCGGGATCCCGGTTTACGACTGGCGTACCGCGCCTTCGCATTTGCGGACGCGTCGCCAGCTCGAGGCGCAGGGTTTGCGCCGCAATGGCCAGGACATCGCGGGCAAGATCCCGTTCCGCCGTTATGGCCGTGAGCAGGTAGCGCACCTGTACGACATC
>NZ_JBVJLS010000040.1:29262-39367 GCF_055584605.1 Nocardia sp. NPDC102475
GTACGACATCAATCTTGCCGCCGACAAGCGGCAGGCGACGCCCGCGCAGCTGGCCGCTTTGGAGAAGGCGACTCATGAGCGCCAGCTGCGCGCGGCAGAGCGCCACGGCGTGGATCGCGCCGAGTTCGAGCAGGTCGGGGATCTGGGTCCGGGATGGACCGACATCACCACGCCCGAGGCGGGCGACATCCAAGGAGTTACGACCATGAACAACCGCATCCGTCTGGCCTCTATCGACGACAGCGTTCCCGATCGCGAGGTCTACATCGGTTGGGACCGCGGCTTGGGAACTTACTTCGCTCAGGTCTACGACGGCGTCGATTCGGTCGGCGAGGACATCATGAGCCTCGATCTCGGCAACGAGCCCGGCGAGCTGCCCACCCCGGACGAGGCGATCGAGGCGGTTCGGGCCTACGCGCAGATCCCCGAAGACCTGTCTTCGGCTCTTACCGAGCAACGCGAAGCGCCTGGGGCACTGGAGCGTTCGCCGTTCGCGGCGCTGGACATCGCCGATGAGCCGGTGTGGGGCGGCTGGGACGGATTCAGCCGATGAGCCGCCGTCGAAGCGTCCGGCCGCCCGTGCCGGAACAGCAGCAATCGCAGCAGGAACCGCCGACGCGGACTGTGTTCGTGCCGATCACGCAGATGCCGCATCTGGCCGAAGCCGCCAGAAAGTCAGGGCACACCGCGCGTGTGCTTCGCGTCCAAATCCCGGAGCAGCACGTCAAGACTCCAAATCGGCGGGTTGGTCAGTGGCTCAGTTCCGGAGAGCCGCTGAAACCAGTTCCGCAGCAATACCTCTCGGAAGCCGAGATCACCGAAATCGAGCGTGAGCCGATCGCCGCGCCATGGGAAGGAGGGTTCACCCGATGAGCATCTTCACTCGCAAGAAGGATCTTGAGATCGCGCGTCTGCGTGCGGAGCTCACCGCAATGAGCCGTCAGGTCGATGACTTGCTCGATCGCGAGTCGATGCATGTCTACGACGCGGATATGGAGCGGTTGGCGACAGCGGCGGCGATGGAGCGTTTCGGTACGAAACGAGCCCGGCGTGGGTCGGCGGCGAGTCCTCGCCGCACCGCAACGCCGACGGCGGGGCCGAGGCGTCCTGATCTGAAGGTGTTGGCGGGCAACGTCACTGAGCTGACGATCACGGCCCCGCACATCGACCACGGCGTCTGGGAGGGGTTCTCGCGATGAGCATTCCAGACCCTCAAAACCTGATCAGTCTGCGTGCCGCTGCGCGGCTCATCGGCTTTTCCGGACCGACGATTCGCCGATGGATCGGTGAGAACAGGCTCACTGAGTACCGCGTGGGTGAGCACTCGATCCGCGTCGATCGCAATGAGGTGCTGTCGCTGATCGTCCGAGTTGGTGGCCCGGATGCGTCGTGCCGCTGTGAAGCAGGGCAGGGAGCAGGCCGATGAGCACGCGCATGGGGCCTCGGGATATGTGGGCGATCCAGTGGGTGGCGGAGATGCGTGGCGTTCCGATGTCGGTGCTGGCGGCGCTGCTGGGTACCAGCGAGCCCAACGCCTACCGGGTGGTCAGGCGTTGGCGTGAGGCTGGACTGGTCGCTCAGGAGGTGATGCGCCCGGTGCCGGGGTCGCAGTGGGTAGTGCCGACCGCGACAGTGGCGACGTCATTGCTCGGATTCCACTGCGACACATGGATTCCGGGGCCGAAGGACGCCAGCCATCTGATGTTGACCGCACGAGTGCGGCTGGCGCTGGCGGGCAACGAGCCTGGCGTCCAGGACACCTGGATCAGTGAGCGGGTGCTGCGTCGCAGCTCGGCGTACCGGCCGGTGGTGTTTGGCGGTGAGCGTCCGCACCTGCATGACGGGCACTGGACCGATGACCTCGGACGTTTGCACGCGATCGAGGTGGAGCTGACCCGCAAGGGTTCCGCCGACCTGCACAAGACCGTGGTGGCCGCGTACACGGCGGCGAAAACCGCTGACGCGCATGACCTCATCTACTACTGCTCGACCACCGAGGTCACCGCGCGTGTGCAGGCAGCAGCCCAAGCCACGCTGCGGATCTCGACCAAGGACACCCAATTCTCGGTCCGGTCACTGGACGGGCTGCTCAATCCCAAACCCAATGAGGACGAGGACACCGCGCCTGGTCTTTCCGCTGCTGGAGGTGCGGCATGAACGACTTCAACTACTTGCAGAGCCCGCCGCCGGATTGCCTGGCGATCGATTTCCGGAAGGAATGCGCGGTGCCGTCCACGGCGACCGTGCAGGTACCCGTGCACGAGCAGGCCCCGGCCGATGGTCATGTCGTTCCGGATATCACTCCGCACGCTCCGCCGATTCCGGGCGCGCACACCGGCCCGCTCGCGCATCTGGACGGGCTGCATCTGCCCGATTTCAGCTCCGATGGCGTGCTGGACGCGTTGAGTGTGGCCGGGGTACTGGGCGGTTCGGTCGCGGCGGTTACCGCGGGCGCACTGGCGGCATCGTGGTTGTGGACCTGGACGCCGATCCGGTTGCGCAACATGATGTTCGGTGCGTGCGCGTTGCCGGGTGCGTCGTTGTTCATCGATGGATGGTCCGGGCCGCGTGATGACATCACCCAGGCGATCGCGGAGATCACCGCCGGTATGCCGGTGCAGGGTGCGGCGACGGCGGCGATCGCGACGGTTCCGGCCGGGTGGGCGGCAGCGTCATATCTGCTGGCCCGTCACACCGATCAGCGCGAAACACGCGGGTTCAAGTCCCCGGCTCGCACCGAGCGGGCGATGTGGGCGCGGCGGCGCCGGGAGATGGCAGCGGCCACGCGCATGTCGGCGACAGCGCTTCCGCTGGTGTCGGGTTCGGCGTCTCCTCAGCCGGTGATCGGTCGGGCGGCGAGCGTGTCATCCACGACCCCGGCCCGCTCGGTCGCCGGTCGTATGAGCGGGCGTTACGAGTCGCTGTTCACCGTGACGTGGTTGGCGATGCGTGAGCATTTCGTCGGCGTCGGCAACCCCGGCTCCGGCAAGACCACGTTCTTGAACCGGTCGGTGATCGCGTTCTGGGCGACTGCGTGGCGGCGGCATCGGCAGTGGTGGCGCGCGGATCGGCCGGGCCGTCCGCTGACGCTCATCTTCGATATCAAGGGCGCCAAGGATGCCCGCCGCAACGCTGCGATCATCCGCGAAG
Source organism: Nocardia sp. NPDC102475 (assembly GCF_055584605.1). Taxonomy (NCBI): domain Bacteria; kingdom Bacillati; phylum Actinomycetota; class Actinomycetes; order Mycobacteriales; family Nocardiaceae; genus Nocardia; species Nocardia sp. NPDC102475. Next base: position 32,413 of record NZ_JBVJLS010000040.1, read on the forward strand.
CCGCGCAGCAGCTGGGCATTCCGCGAGAGCGGATCGTGACCTGGCCCGACGAGGTCAAACTGTCGCTGTTCGACTGCGGCGATGCCGAGCCCGAGGACATCGCGCGTCTGCTGACCACTCGGATCGAGGGTCTGATCGGTGCGGGCATGACCACCGACAGCATGGACGCGGCCGAAGCCTACTACCTCCAAATGCGCAAAGCCGTCCTGCACTTGGTGATCGACGCCCCGAATCCGGCTGAGAAGAAAGAGGCCGGGGAAGATCCACCGACCAACTTCTTCGAGTACCTGGACCGCATGGACCCGAAGGTGCTGGTGCGGCGCTGGGCCGGATATCCCGACGAGCTGGCAGCAATCACTGCGGTGACCTCGAACGAGAAGAACCCGATCCTCGCGTCCGAGCGCACAGCGATGGCGAATCTGGCCCGTGAGCTGGGCGAAGCGTTCGACGGGTCGGCCCAGTTGACCGACTACGACGTTGTGTACTGCTGCCTGGAAGGCATCACCAGCCCACTTCTGGCACAGGCGCAGTTCGGTGCCCTGGTGGCGATGCTGACCATGCTCGCGGGCACCGACCACGGCCGCTGCATCCAGTTGTTCGTGGACGAATTCGCCCAGGTGTGTGGCGATTCCGGCGCGGCCCGGATCGTGGAACTGCTCCGCTCGGCCGGTATCGGCTCCGGGTGGTTCTCCCAGTCCTGGATGGGGTTGGGCGCGAACGAGGATCAGCGTCACCGCCTGGTCGACTCCTGCTCCGGTGGCATCTTCGCGATGCGCTCGAACTCCGCAGGTCAGCTGGCCGAGAAGATGGGCACCCGCCGCAAGTCCGCGATCAGCCGAAAGATCGTCGGCGGCGGCAAATTGGGCGACGAGGGCAACGTGCAGCCCGAGGATTCCTTCCTCGCCAGCCCGGCCGTGATGGCCGATTTCGGCCCCGGCGACATCGTGCACGTCCGTGGCGGCGTCGCCCGGTTCGGCCACATCTCCGTACTCGACACCTCAGCCATACGCCCGCTTCCGGGTCTGGCTGCTTCCACTCCTTCCCCGGCCGTGCAGACGGCTGCTCTCCCGAAAGGCGCATGACCATGAGCATCGACCCGAACGAGAACCGCAACGACGAGTGGGTGCTGGCCGCCTACGACGCCGAACTCGACAACGACAAAGGCATCGCCGAGGCCATCGCCTCGATGCCGGCACCGCTCATCCCGAACGGTGGCCGCGCCGAGGTGTGGGTGAAACCCACTGTCGAGCACGCGAATTCACTGCGTGACCGAGCACGGATCTGGGCGCCGGGCATCGTCGGCACCGGCACGGTCGGTTTCCTGCTGCTCGGCCCGGTCGACGTGCCGCTGACCGGTCCTCTGATCGCCTACGGGATCGGGTGGGCCGGGTTCGGCTGGTGGACCGCCGCCGGTCGCCCCGGCCCGGGCGATTCGGTCGTGCTGCTCGGTCGCGCAATCGCTACCGGCGCGCGCTGGATCGCGATCGCCGCCGTCGCGGTCTACAGCCACATCGGCAAGGGCGCGCACGCCATCACCACACCGATGCGCCGCACCGCCGAAGCGGGCTGACCGCTCCCCCTGATTCCCCACGAGTTCGCCGATTTTCACCGATTGCAGGAGAGAAAACCCTATGAACCGCAACGATATTCGCCCCGCCGCTGTCGGCATCGCCGCTGGTGCAGCTGTATTCGCCGGACTGATCGCCTGGGTCGAGATCGACCCCTGGCGCGACGTGACCGAGCGGATCGCCCGTCACCGTCTGTCTCCGGCCGAACGCGCTGAACTCGAACGGATCGAGATCGAACGCGACGAACGGAACCGCGAGTACTCGGCCGCCAAGCAGGACCGGGAGACTCAGCGACTCCAGGTGCTGGCCGGATTCAGCCCGCAGCTGCTGAAGACGCCGAACTCGGTCACCTCGCTGCAGGAGCTGTCGGTGGATGACCTGGTGGCCGAAATCGAGCACGCCGAGGAATCCCGCTACCAGTACCCGATCAGCGGTGACGGGTCCTGGTTCCGGCATTGCGAAGCGTTGGAGCAGGAATTCAGGGACCGACGCGACAACTGGAAGCTCCCGCGCGTCGAGCAGTTGCGCCTGGACATCGCCGCCGACCGCGTCCGCGCCGCCCGCACGCGGCCGGTCGTGATCCAAACGCCGCCGGTGACTGCGGATCTCGGCGAGTTCCCTCCGTTCTCGGGCGAATACCCGGAGTTCACCGGACCCGACCCGAAGGACTCGGTCTACGGCTGCGACACCGAGATCGGGGGTGAGCGGTGATGTTGCTGTTCCCGAAATACGCCGATACGGCATCGCGTGACCCCGACATGGCCGACATCGATCCGGCCGACCTTGATCCCGACGACCGGGAGATGTTCGAGGAGTCGGGTCTGGACATCGATCAGTGGATCGATCCGTCCGCCCTCGGCGGTTTCATCCGCGACCTGCGTGCCCAGGGCGCGCCATGGGAAGACTGCGCCGCCTTCGTCAACCCGTTCGTCGCCGTGACTCCGGTCCCGGTGTTCGTGGCCCGCTGCTGGGCCATCGAGGAAGCGATCCGCAGTCGCCGCAGTCTCCGCCAGATCCGGCGGGCCATCGAAAAGGGAGGAATCCAGTAATGGCTGACAACGAGGTAGACCAGATCACCCGCGAGATGCGGACTTTGGGCCAGGCCGCGACCGTCGCGATCGGTGCCTGGCGTCGCCAGAACCCCGGCAAAACCAAGGTCCCGCGCAAGGTCCGCAAGGAGGCGATGCGGGAGCTGCGGGAGGCGATGCGCGCTCACGAACTGCTGCTCGCCAGCGAGCGGCGGTTCCAGCGCGCGGCGGTCGAGCAGATGATCACCAACCACAGGGCGTTGAGCTTGGATCTGCACCGGTCGGCTCCAGGTACTCCGGAGCAGTACGCGCGGGCTCAGTGGGCTCATGCCCAGCAGCGTCACAACTTGGCCGAGCAGATCCACGCGGCCGGGTATCTGACCCGTGAGGAGCGCGGCCAGGCGGTGATGGCGCTGGTGTCGGCGCATTACGCCGATAACCCGAACGTCAAGCAGCGGCCGGTGTGGGGGCCGAAGCCCTACGGCATGACGGCGCTGAAAGCACGGTTGGCCGAGCGGGTTTCGCGGGTCCAGGAAGGACTGGAGCAGCGTCGCGAGAACCGTTCGGCACGTAAGGCACCGCAGCGGCCGGCCGCGCCGACCGTCACGGGCCTGCATCAGTACTGGTCGAATCCGATGCCGCCGCAGGATCAGGCCGCGAACGCGCGGATCGCCGCGCTGGAGCAGCAGCTGCGGAACCTCGCCGCGGAGCGTGACTTGGAGCGGGATCAGTTGCAGGTCAAGCTCACCCAGCTCGGTGAGAAGGTCCTCGATGCCCGCCAGCAGCACAAGTCGGTCGCCGACCAGCTCGCCCAGCGCGGCCAGGAGCTGACCGACGCGCACACCGAACTGACTCGGGTACGCGATGAGCGAGACGCGGCGGTACGCAAGATCGCCGAGAACACTCCGCCCCAGCAGCGCTATGGCAGCCCGGAACGCCAGGCCCAGCAAGCTCGCCCGACGCCGCAGCCCGCCCCGAAAACCCCGGTGGCTCCCGTGCCGGGGCAGATGTCGGGTGAACGCCCGGCGAGCGAGGTAATCGCGTCGGCCCCGACAGCGCCCGAGGCTCCGGCCGAGGCGGCGCAGGCTCCGAACACGCTGGAAGCCCCGGAGGGCCCGAACGCGCCGGAGGCTCCGGCCGGGGAGCGCAAGCATGTCTCGCAGCAGGTTCGCGAGGCGATGCAGCGCAAGCAGGCCGGGCCGACCGCGCCGCAGGTCAACGAGGCGCTCGATGGGCTGAACAAGGCGATGGAGGACGTGCCGTCGATGGCGCAGGCGTCGCGGGATCTGGTGGGCGCAGCCTCGGCCGCTCGCCAGGCAGCGACGCAGCGGTTCAACGGTTCCCGCAAGGTCACCGGTCCGGGTGCGCCGGAAATCCCGCTACCGCCGGAGCCGCCGACCGGCCTGGAGCCGCCGGAGTTCAGCCGATGAGCGCGGCGAACGGCGATCGGGTCGAGGCACCGCCGATACCCAGCATCGGCCACACCGAGGCCGAGGAGCTGCTGAGTCGGATGGATCATGCGACGCCGCTGGAGATGGACCGATTGGAGCAGTGGACACAATGGCAGGGATTCGAGCGATGAGCGCGGTGCAGCAGGCGCGTTTGCGGGCGCTGAAGTCCTCGCGCTGGTGCGCGCGAGGGCTCGTGATCGGCGCGTTCGTACTCAGTTCGGTGGCACTGGGCAAGCTGGCGGCTGACGCGCATATCCCGGTGTACCTGGCCTGGATTTGGCCGCTGTGTGTCGATGGTGCGATCTACCAGGCGACCTCGGCAGTGATGGCGTTGGGAGGCAGGAAAGAACCCGAGGCTCTCGCTGCTCGCCGCTGGTTCCAGCGAGTGATCGGCGGCGGTGTGCTGGTCAGCGTGGCGGCGAACGTGTTGCACGCGTGGACGCTGCTCGGTCATCCGCTGACCTGGTGGCAGATCGCCGCGATCGCGGTCGTCCCGCCGATCCTGCTGATGATCGCCACTCACGGCGTGACGATCCTCGCGGGCCTGGATGTTGTCGACGGGATCGGCGATGCCCTGGACGAGCTTGCCGAGTCCGCCGACCAGGTCGACAACGCGCCAGAGCCGCACCGGGTCATCGTTGAACGCGTCGAGCGTGAGCCGGTCGCCGAGGCGGAGCAGCCGCGGGCGATCGAGCAGCAGCCCGCACCGGAATTGCCCGCCGCCCACGAACGGCAGGCGGCGGCGGATCTGGAGCCGGTCACGGCCGCGTACCCGGCCCGGAAGTCGGTTACGACGCAACGAGATCCGGCGCGAGTGATTCGGGCCAAGGAACTCGCCGCTGCGGGCGAGCCGGTGGATGTGATCGCCGAGCAGCTCGAAGTTTCGACTCGGACGGTTCGCCGATACCTGCAAGTCGAGATCACCGAGACCACCGAGACACGGCCGCAGTTGTTCGCGGTTGAGAACCGCGATCGGGGGTTGGAGGTGGTCAACGGATGACGTGCCGGGTGGTTCGGGGCGAGCGTACGGGCGGTCTCTCCCGCGTCAAGGGCGCCGATGGCGTCGCTACGCGATTGACACCCTTTGACCCGCGAGCCTCCAACCACCCTTCAGCAGCCCCTTGAGGGGCAGGCAGCGAGCCTGCCCCGCTATCCCCTTCCCCACTTCGTACCAACGCTTTTGGAGGACACCGAAATGACTGTTTCTGACCTGGACCTGATCAACGCCGACCTGATGGGCAGCGGCGTACGCAACGCCTTCGGCAAGAACGTGAATCCCGGTGACCAGCTCACCGGCGAGATCGTGGCCGTGGAGCGCCGTCACCGCACCGACAACGACGGACGCCCGCTGTACTGGGTAGACCGCAAACCGTCGCCGATCGAGGCCGGCCGCGCGGTCATGGACAACGTGCTGATCGTGCAGACCGACGCCGAAGAAGATGACGATGACGACGGACAGCGCTCGCTGCGCCTTGACCGTGACGTGAAAACCGCGCTGGTGGCCATCCTGCAGGAGGCCGGAGTCAAGGGCGTGGCCCTGGGCGGTCGCATCGAAGGATTCATGTACGTCGGACCAGCTGCAAAAGGCAGCGGTCGCATCTACGACGGAGGCACCTACACCCCGCCCGCTGACTGACCGCCAGCCCGAACACCACGCCCTCGGCCCATCACGGGTCGGGGGCTTTTTCGTGCTCAGAAACTCGTGTACGTGTGACGTGTCATCCCCTATAGCCCGCTCTTTGCCCGTTCCCTCTCGAAGCGAAGCCGGTCGACGGCGTGGCTGGGTCAAGGGTGGCCGCCAGGCCATCGCCGCAGGCGACGCGAAGCGCCCTTGAGGCAGTCGTGCCGACGACCCACAATGTGGACGCTGAGGGGCGGGCCCCTGCTCTTTCGGTGCTCGTTGGATCGGCGGTGGCGCCGCGGTTCATCCGACCAAGATCAGTGCAGGTCGGCGGTTTGGTTGTTCGGCGTGTTGATGATGAAACGCTCGGCGTGTTGTCATGAATAGAATTCATGCTTTTTGTACGGCGTCAACGCCGCAAATACACCCCCTGAGCTGGGTTTTCGTGGTGTGTCCCTCCCACCCACCACCTTGGAGATCAAATACACACTGCGTGCGCATTTGATCTCCAAGGTGGTGGGTGGGAGGGACAGTTGGGTGGGTGGTGGGGGGGTGTATTTGAAGAGAAAGAGAGAAAAGAAAAAAGATTGTGTTGGTTGCGTTGGGTGGGTATCGGTGCGTTTCGTGGTTGGTTGCGTTGGTAGACGTTTCCGGCGCGCTTCGCTGCCGCTTCTAGTGGCTGATTCGTGTGCGTGAGCTGCGGTCTAGAGAGTTCGCGAGTTGGTAGCTGGGCTGGTGGTGTGACGCGGTGCGCCGTGCGTGGATGGGTCCGTGAGCTGGCGCTCACGCCTACGTTTCACGCGGTCCGTTGTGGTGGGGCTCCACTCCGTTTGGCCTGATCTGGGGCTATCACACGACCATCGGGCATCAAGGGCGCCTGACGGCGTCGGCTACGCCGATGGCGCAAGCGCCACCCTTGACACCCGACGCTCGCGTGATCGGAGACGCCCCAGGCCAAACGGAGAGGAACCCCACCACAACGAAACCCGCGCTCCACTGCGGAACAGCCTCGCGACCTTCGGCCGCGCACGGTGGCGCCGCCCCCGGACCCCCGCTCTCGGCGAGGCCAGGCCTGCACAGAGAGGGGTGGGTGCCTCGGCTACGGACAGTAGGTCTACCGCGGCTTCACACCACGGACAGGTGGACAGCGGACAGCGGTCGGACACCCGGCCATCGGTGGACAGCCCGGTCACCACGGACAGGTGGACAGCGGACAGCGGTCGGACACCCGGCCATCGGTGGACAGCCCGGTCACCACGGACAGGTGGACAGCGGACAGCGGTCGGA
>NZ_JBVJLS010000040.1:39464-47266 GCF_055584605.1 Nocardia sp. NPDC102475
GGACACCCGGCCATCGGTGGACAGCAGCGGACAATAGGCCCGCCGCACGGAACCGTGTCCGCGGGCGGGCCGTCGAATCGGAGCATGGACGAACTCGCGAAGGTCCATCCGATGTGGCCGGCACCGGCTGATACCGCCTCACGGTGGAAGGCCGCGCAGCTGCGGATCCTGCTACAGATCGTCTATGGGCGGCCAGGCTCGAGGCGACGAGCACGACGTCGGTTGGCCTCATGTCTCGCCGAGTAGATCGTTAGTCCAGCCCGGTGGCGGCCCGGATCTGTGGTGGAAGTAGGTCGACACCGATGCCGTTGCGTTCGCATGCCTCGGTGATGAATTCGGCGAGCACGGCTCGATCGGTGCCGCGCTGTGCGGCGTTGTCGAGTTCGACCGTGAGTTCCTGCAGCCGGATCAGCGCCTTGTATTCGGCGGCGGCCCACGCGTATGCGGCATCGCGGGCGCTGCTGCGTCCTCGAGCTTCGGCCAGATCGCGAGTTCGGCCACGCGGCGGTTGGTGAGCGGCAGGCGTTGGCGCAGCAGTCGATTGTTGGATCGGCGCCGGAGCAGCCTGTACTGCTGCTGATGGTGGCGACTGTGTGGGTGGTTTCGCAGGCAGTTCCCAGGCCACATGCTCGGAGGCGAGACTGCTCTTCTTCCGCGGTTCGGGAGTCATGCCGCGACCGTCCTGTCCAGCAAGCGGGCACTGACCGGCTTGAACACGTCCTCGCTGAGGACTCGCAGTTTGGTCGTCTTCGATTCGTCTAGGCCGATGCCGGCCATGATCTCGTCCTTGATGCCGCTCCACAGTGGGATCCGTAAGTCCATCCAGACCGGGACACCGGGGAAATGTGCTGCCATGCCATCGACGATCTCGTTGGCGGTGCGGGCTTCGGCGTTGGTGCCGCGCCACTTGTTCACCACGGCACCGGTGATCTCCAGCCGCGGATTGTGATAGGTGCGCACACCCGCGAGGGTGCGACCGAGCAGCGCTAACCCATCAGCGGACCATTGGTCGGCCTCGCTGACCAGAATCGTCTTGTTCGCGGCTGTGAGGGAATTGACCAGCAGCAACCCCAGAGACGGCGCGTTGTCGGCCAGGATCAGGTCGTACTCGCCGAGGACCGGTGCGATTGCCTCGCGCAGCTGGTGCTCGCGCCCGAACTGTGCCGCTTGGATCTTCTGCTCGGCGATGGCCAGTGTCTGCCCGCCTGGTGCGAGATCGATGCCTTCCCAGATGCTCGGCACGATCACGTCGCGCATCGTGATGTTGGTGCCGGGACTGATCGCGTCGGCGATCGTCACATCGTCGGGCGCCAGATCATCTCGAGCCAGCGCGCTCGTCGTATTGCCTTGCGGATCCATATCCAGCACGAGTACCCGCGCTTGGTGGTAGACCCGTGCTGCTCGCGCCGAGCAGATCGTCACGGTGCTCTTACCGACCCCGCCCTTCTGGTTCGCGATTGCGACGACCTCGGCGGATTTTTTGCCCATGTCCAGTGTTCCTCTGTCCCCGCGCGGGACCCTCAGCCCCACTGTTCCGTGCACCATTGCACACGCACGGTCGGACGCGCGAGCGGACACGCTGACGCACAGCCGAGCAGACGCACGCATGACTGGACGTGCGGCCCCTCGGGCGTGTATACGCGCGCACGCGCGGGCGCGCGCACGCCCGGCCTGTAGACAGCACGGCCGCGTGGCTGCATTAGTGGCTGCAGTTCGGTGTGATCGGTGGTGTGTGGATGGTGTATCCGCACTGAACACAGGTGTGTAGGCGGTGTATGCCGCCGACCGCAAGGCACGCGAGGGAGCCGACCAGGACTCGCTTGGGACCGAGGCGGTGACCGCGCGGACAGTTGACCGGGGCGGGTTCGACCCAGCCTTTGCGGGTCCGGTACAGCTGCTGCGGATTGAGCACGATCCGGCCTTCGACCGCGTACACCGGCTCCCAGTCATCGAACATTCTTTCGATTCTGTCACGAACCGGACGGTTGCTCGGGATAAGCTTCGGGTGTGGTGAACGTGGGTGATCGGGTGCTCTTGGTGAGCGGGGGAGTATCGGTGTTCGAGATCCTCGAGCTACGCGGAGATCAAGCCTTGGTCGAAGCGATCCAGACAGACGCGCCGGGTCGCTACCCGTTCGAGACGCCGATCGAGCACCTGGTGCCCGCGGATTCGGCATGACGCTTCAACATCGCAGCCTGAGCTGAGTCGGACGAGCGGTTGCTGATACACCAGAAGGCCGGGGCGTAGGCTGCCCCGGCCTTCCGGCGATGATCTGTTTTGTTCTGTGTGGAGCTAGTCGATCAAGACGACCTCACGGATACGTTGTTTGCCGCCGGGCAGGTTCTCCACGACGGCGAAGCTGTTGCCGTTGGTCTTTTCCGTCTCGATGAAGTTCCAGACTGCGATCGCACGTCGAACGGCCTCGGTGGCGCTGATCCGCTTCTTCTCGGCCCAGTCACGCAGTACTGCGGCGACATCCGGCGCCAGATTGATCGACAGCCGCACTACATCAGCCTTGCCTGCCGTTGCAGTCCCGGCTGGGTCATGGGCTCGATCTTGAACAGCCATGCTTGTGAGCTCCCCTCATAGTCGATCAGCTCGGTGTCCACGCATAACGCGAACCCGCCCCCTCCGGCGGTTCGAGCTGTCGTCATATCGATGCGATGTCGCGACCCGGCAAAGTCCCCCCTTGCCGGGTCGCTCATCTCGTGGTGTGGTGCTTCGGCCCGGTGAGGCGGCAACCTCGCTGGCCAATCTCTTCTTAACGACGAATCTTCTTCGTTGGTGCTTCGGTCCTGAGAGGCCGCAACCTCACAGCAGACCGTTTGCCATGCTTCGGGCAAAGTGCCAGGTCAGACAGCGCCCTCCTATGCCATTTGGCAAACAATCACGCCCCTGACAGTAGGATGAATTCCTGAATTCGTCAACAAAGTAGACGCCTGACACGCTGATATAAGGTGTATTCGATGCGTAATTGGTACGCATCGAAGTGGTAGCCTGGCCGTCGACTGAACATCAGTGCGAAGGCCGTGACCGCGGCCGAGCGAGGGGAGTAGCAAAGCTTTGGGGACGAGCCGGATCTTTGAGAGCAGTGGCACCTCCCGGCCCTCGCGTTGCGTTATCGTGGTCATCCACGAGGGGGCAGTGTGGGGGTTCGTGCATCTGATGACCGAGCAGAAACCGTTCAGGTGGACTGCGGACGAAATCATCGAAGAAGACTCGCCCCGTGCCGGGGTGGGCAACGTTATCGAAAAGTCCTATGGCCACCCCTGTCCGACGTGTGGTCACGACATGAGTTCTGTATGTGATCAATGTGCGAGCGAGGCTGCCGTCTGATGTCCTCGGAGGATCAGGATCTGCAGGGGATCCACGAAGTTGAACCGCCCTTGTCGTGGCCTTCGATCGACGTCACGCCGATTACCGAAGACGAGACTCCACAAGGGGTGGTCGGTGTCGCCACGGTAGGAGAACCTCTGGATAGTCACCGCTTTTCCCTTGCCTCCCAGCTGCTTTGGCTGGTCGCCGCGACTACGATCATCCTGCTCGGTGCCGCGATCTTCGCGCCGTCTGACCACCTCGAGACCGTCAAATCAATAGCCAGCGTCGTTTTCGGGCCGCTGATCACGCTGCTCGGCACCAGCTTCGCGTGGTACTACGCCAGCCGGAAATCGGACTAAGCGAACGGTTCCCAACGGACGAGCTACTACCGGCCGCGTACCCCTCGCCTGCCTGCGGTCTCCAGTTCTACCTTCCTGAAACCCGTGTCCTTGCAATTGTTCTTGCGTTCGCTAGGAGTGAACTGGGCTTAGCACGGGGTCGGCGGCATCGGCGATCATTCGGGCTGGCGTGTCGGGGATTTTGTCGGTTGTGATGTGGTCCAATAGCTCTGGCTCGCCGTCGTGACCACCCCCCGGTCGCGGCGGCGAATCGTCCGATCGGCCGGAAGTTCGCTTCGAGCCCCGGATCAAGGCGGAAAGCTATGGCGCTCTGCGAACTTGGCAGTGGCAGCCTCTAGACTTTCTTCTCGGTTCGACTCGTGCGTCCATCGGTTCATCGAGTCTCCCCGCTGTGCCGTCTCCGACCTCCCCCCGGAAGACGTTGTCCGACTGGCCGCAACCGGTTGGTATGCAGTGAGGGAGGTGAGCTGGATCGCGATTCGCCTACGATCGGACACCACCTCGTAACGGCATTCGTAGCCGGAGCGGGTGGGGACAGTCTGGCTGGTGCACGATTGTCGCACTGGGACTTCGATGCCCTATGGTGTCCGGTCCTGATATAGCGACAGCCTGGCACCAACGGTTACCAGGCTGTCTGCCAGATCACTTGCGCGCCTGCTGGTTTTCGGGGCCACTGTCGCGCTGGTGATGCCAGTGCTCGGGCGTCAGGCGGCAACCTGACGACCCGGGCACTTTCCATTTAGTAGGACGTCCATACGGTATCTCGTACAGAGTCAAGCAACCGTGCGCGGGGGTTGTGACCCAGCTCACGACTCAACCCGTTGCGCAAGGGACTGTACTCGTTTCCTTCGGCCGAACATTAGGCGAAACACCCAGCAAACCGATGACAAATAGCTGTCCGCTAAGCGTCCGTTAGGGGTGCTGAACGTTGAAAACCCAGTTCGGACTGAGGGTTTCGCCGTAAGAAGGCTCTCAAACCAAAGTCACGATTTGGTAACCGGTTCTATACGGACTCCTCTTAAGTCGTCAACCCAACTGGTCAGGCCCGAATGAAGAGCAGGAATTCCCTGATGTGGAGAGCCAATGTCCACCTTGTCGAGGAGGTTTCTGACATCCAGCTGAAGGAGGGTTGAAGGTCTGAGCGCCGGGGTGACGTCAACCCTGGTGCTTCGGGGTGTCGATCGTCCGAATCCATGGTGCGCCAACCTGTTTCGCCCAGATCTGTCGGGATCGTTCCCTACCCTGAATAGATCACGCAGGGGTCGGCAGAGGGGCACAGAAATGATCAGTCGGGGTAAGTCGGTCGGGCAAGTTTTGGCGTCGGCGGTGATGGCCGGGCTTCTAGCCTTGGCGGTAGCAGGCTGTGTAACTCAATCGCCGAAGGAGCAGGGCGACCGAGAGCGTAAGGCCGCGAGTGTGGTGACGTTCAAGCTCCACATGAGCAAGGATCTATGGACCCGGACCAACCACACCACTGGCACTTTCCAGACCAAGAAGCTTGATAAGCCGAAGAACTTCACCGAAGAACCGAACGGAATGGTGAGCCTCGAGCTGACCGGTCCGCAGATGGTGGACTACCTGCAGATCCTGGACTACAACGCGCACGGCGGGGAAGGCGCCATCGACAAGTCCATGGCGGCAGCCGTTTACGACGCGGTAGTTCCGGTGGTGGACAAGCTGCAGAATCCACTGCCGCCCGACGCGCCCGCACCGGAAATCACCATCTACGCCGGTGCCGCGGCCACCACAACGGGCGCAGCTGCGTCGACGTCCTCACCCCCGACACCGCGGTAAAGGTAAGTCGACGCAACCCCCGCCGCGTTCGGGTCTGATGTCGACCTCGTCTCCGTTGACGCGGCGGGACCTGACCCCCGCAATAGCGGGCAGGGTGCAGTGGATCGCTTCGCTCTACCGGCGGGGATACTCAGCGTCGCAGGCTGATGAGGGGGTCTTAGATCTTGCTGCGGCGTCGGCCGTGACTTGCGGAGGGGTTCGAAGCAGAGCCAACGCGGCTCGTCTTGCCGCGGAAGCGAACGACGTAGTAGCCCGGGGCGGTGTCGCCAGGCTTCGCGGGCAGGGGGAGGGGCGGGGTGTCCCTCACGCCAGCTATGCCAGCTATGCCGGCAATCCGGTTCTTCCAGTAGGTGACGGCGTCGACCTTGCGAGATGGCGTCACATCGGAATCGCGGAGGTACCACCGCGGCGCACCTGGGGTGCCCGCAAGCGAACCGGTGTTGCGGAGCCACTCATCGTGAAGTTCGGTCGTCGTGGTTTCGGCCTCAGATGTGACTTGGTGATGCCGAGCCACCAGCGCGAGCAGGTCTGTGACCGGTACTGCGTCGGCGCTGCTGCCGTTTGAGGTGACTGCGTTCTCTATGGCTTCACGCAGCCAGGCGCCCGTGGTCATTCCGCGTTCGGAGGCGAGTTTGCGGGCTTGGTTGAGAACGTCGGTCGGCAACCGCACGCTATAGCCGCTCATCGGCGAGGTGTTGGCCGCATCGCCGGGAACGAGGTCGGCCGCTGCGATCTCGTCTTCGGCGCTGTGTGTGTCGTAGTACTCGCGGGCTGCCTTGATGTTGGATTCGGTGTTCATTTTCTACCTGGCCTTTCGCTCGTAGGCCTTTCGTTCGCTTTCCTCCATGTCACGAGCGGTGACCACGTACGACCGGCCGTCCATGGCTTCGGCGAGGACAACGAGTAGGTAGCGGCCGGCGTAGGTCTTGCCCAGCAGCACTGTCGTGTCTTCGCGACCTTGGTAGTGGTGATTGGGTCGGCGGGCTGCCTCTTCCACCTCGGACGGTTTGACGTTGTGGCGCGCAATGTGCGCTTCGGACTCGTCGCTCCAGAGGAACTCGAACACAATCCAGCGTATCACGTTCGAAATACAGAGCAGGATGACCGCTGCTGCTGCTCGACCCTGAGCCTCCCGCCGCTCATGCAGGAACGGTTTCAATCCTTTTCGTCCGGACGAAATCAGCGGTCGTTACCGAAGGGACATCCCAGATGCAAGAGGTCTGCACGCTGGGGTGATGGAAAAAAGAGGGTGGGGCGGGGGTGAAGGGGGATGGCACGTTGAGCGTTTGGGGGTGAATGGGTGGCGGCGTGATGCGGTGTGCGGCTGGATGTGGTGAGGTCGGATTGTCCGGTGTCGGCCCGGTCAGGGCAAGGCGATGTCGCGCAGCTGCGCCCCCGCCGCACACGCCCTCGCGCAGCGGGCCGCTCGACTCCGACACACCGCTTCGCCATCCGGTGTCCGGCCGGGAGTTCCTCGTTCGGTGCGGTCGTTAGCCCGGTATGGAGATCGAGCCCGAGCCATGCCCGCGTTGCGGTCGTCCGGTGGTCCAGCCGAAGCGCGGGCGCCGGCGGATCTGGTGTTCGGCTGGCTGCCGCCGACGTGGCTGGGACGAGGGCGAGCGGATCGAGATCCGTGAACGCGTCGTCACGCGCGAGGTCATGGTGCCGGTCGGGCCGACGACGCCGCCGATCGACACCGTCCTCGACAGCACGGCACTGACACTGCGGTTCCTGGATCGGCTGGCCGCGCGCCTGCGCGGCACCGTAGCCCGCGATGAGTGGCAGCGCAGCAGGGTCGAGGCCGTACTCGAGCGCGCCGACGAACTCGCGGTGGTGGCGCGGGCCGCACTGGAGGTGCCACCGCCGCAGCGCGCCGCGGTGCTGGAACCAGCTCCGGAGCCGGAGCCGCCCCGTGAAGCGCTGCCGCCCATGCCACTACTGCCACACATGGGCCGTATCCCGCTGGCGCTACCGGACTATCAGGCCGCCGACGCAGGACTGAACCGAGCCGCACGACGACGGCAAGCCCGCACGAAGCGGAAGAAGCGATGAGGCGATGGGAGAGGGGGTCGCCGTAGTATCGGCGGAATACGCTGGTCAAAGCATATTTTCTGCTACTCGATCAGCCTCTGGCGCACCGTGGCAGGAGAAGCGCCGCAACCAGGGCTGCCACCTCGCCGTTCGCTGCGGGGACTTCAAATCCGCCCGAAATTCGGCGAGTTCTACAGGAACCCCTAGTATCGGCGGAATACGCTGGTCAAAGCATATTTTCTGCTACTCGATCAGCCTCTGGCGCACCGTGGCAGGAGAAGCGCCGCAACCAGGGCTGCC
>NZ_JBVJLS010000040.1:47362-58928 GCF_055584605.1 Nocardia sp. NPDC102475
TGCCACCTCGCCGTTCGCTGCGGGGACTTCAAATCCGCCCGAAATTCGGCGAGTTCTACAGGAACCCCGTAAGACAGAGTTTTACAAGAAGGCTGCGGAAACCCCGTTGGCGCACCACAGCGGCGCAAGCCGACATGGCCGCCTGACCGGCCACCGAGGCCAGCCCTCTACGTCTCCGGTCGCCTTGGCAAAGGTGACCGGGTGACACGGTTTGGGTCGATAACCAGGGCGGGAGCCATGGGGGTGATAGTGTCCACGCCTGTGCCGGTGTTCCACCATATGGTGGAATCGGCGGAAGCGGATGCGGGCCGGACACCGCGCCTGTACGCGAATGTCCGGCCCAAACCGGCCCTGCTAGCGGTCGAATGCCCTGACTAAGCCCCGATCGCGTGCAGATACCACAACGCCAGCTCGGTAGCTCCGGTTACCGGGCTGGTGCTGTCTCCTACCCAATAGGGCAGGAGAATCTCGATCAGTCCCAGTACCGACACCATGAGCGCAATCCACTGCTTGGCGCCGTCCCCGTTGTTGTCCGGGGGCTCCTCCTGGTCATCCATGTATTCGGATGCCCTCTCAATCGCGGCCGCCGGAGCTCGTCCGGCGACCTGTAGTGAACACCGGAACTCGTCCGGCGCCACGCCGTTCGCGGCGAGGTTCGAGGCCCGTGCCGAAGTCGGACGGGCGGCGATTGATCGGGCCGAACATCTGTCCGACCGGAGTGATGGTGACCGTACCTGATGCGCACCGACAAACCTGCGACACACGAGCCTCATGTCGGCGTGCCACAGGCGGATTCGGTGTGTCGTCGGCGCAATCTCAAAGCAGACCCGGGCAATTCAGGTCAGTCTGGGGCAGTCTGGATCAGACTTGAATTGGAGATCTGAATGGCGTTTTGCAGCGCCGGGTGATCTGCGCCACAAAATGACGAACTTGGGGAATTGGTAGATCTCCGACAGCTCGACAGGGCTTGAAATGCTGCCGGACGACCTGCTCAGTGATACGGGCTTTGCTGCCGTAGAACATCCCTGGCGACCGCAGTGGTTCGCTACTCGACATCAGGGTTGCTCCGGTCGGCCGGTGGCTGTGCGGGCGATGTCGTCGGCCTCAGCCAGGTAGCGGTACAGAGTGGCCCGGCTGACGCCGAACGCGGTGGCGACGGCCTCGGGGCGTTGCTCGGCGGCGAGGGCGGCCTTCGCGGCGGCGAGCTGGTCCGCGGTCAGCTTGCGGGGCCGTCCCGCCCGCACACCCTTGGCGGCGGCGACCTCACGGGCGTGAGCCGCCCTTTCCTGCATGAACACGCGCTCCATGTGCGCAAACAGTGCCAGCATCGCCACGGAGATCTCGGCCATGCCCGAGGTATCGCTGGTGTCGATCGGGATCGGGTCCTTGAGGGTTTTGATCCCGACGCCCTGCTCGCGCAGTTCGTGGACGATGTTGAGGCACTCGCGCAGGTTGCGGCCGTACCGGTCGAGGTTGGTGCCCACGATCCGATCACCGGAGCGCAGCACCTGCTGCAGACGACCCCATCCGGGGCGGGCCATGGTGGCGCCGGTTTTGCGGTCGGTGTAGATCCGCTCGTCGGGGATGCCGTACTCGTGTAGCGCGACGATCTGGCGTTCGAGGTCTTGGTGGGTGGTCGAGACCCGGGCGTACCCGAAATCCATCAGCGCAGCACCGCCCGCACGTCGACGGGTAGCTGATACAGCCCGAGCCGTCCCGGACCCGGCACCGGCGCGGGTAGCGCGACCGCATCGGTGAGCACCCAGTGGTAGACGCCGAGCCCTTGCTGGCCCCACGGTGCACAACATCCCGTTGCGGGGTGTACGTCTCTGAGTTGGGCCACACCGAGATATCCGGACGGGCACTGCGCCGAGGTCGTGAAGTCCGAGATGCCCAGCGCCGCAGCGAGGTCCGCTCCGTCGCGCTCCCAGCGGGCACCGGCATGGATCACCACCGCGCCGCGGTAGCGGGTTGTCCAGGTGCGGTTTTCGACGGTCTTGTGTCCCGCGACGATCAGGTTGGCCCATGGCCGGCGCACGCTGAGCGCCTTGGCGGGGGTCATCGTCATCGTTGCAGCGTGAAGGCTGTCGAGCAGGTCCTCATCGATCAGCTTCTCCGCATCCGGTGCCATGTCGTCTCCATTCACTCGGAATAAGTCTCATTATTTTATCCTGTGACAGTATTTTGAGACTGAATTTCGAGCATAGATTATGAGACTCCTTGACCTGCTGTTCCTCCCGTCGACCGCGCCCAGTGTGCACCTGTCTCGAAACCATGGTTACGAGACCGTCCTAGGGCCTCCGATTCGAAGGGCTCGGGGTCTCGGTAGTAATCGCCGAAGCAACGGATATGGCCGCGACCGAGGCGACAAGGTTGCGGCCACAACACCCGGATGTCCACACTGAGGGAGGCCCCCGCTGCACCGGCGGCGAGGGCCTCCCTCAGCTAGTAGGGCTCAAGCGTGATCGACAAAGACCCTCGGGTCCACCGGACGGTCAATCGAAATCCACGCCTCACGAGCATCACCTCCTTCCTGGGGAATCAGGTACCGGACGCAGGACGCGCAGCCCGGCCAAGGTCGTCGCGTCCTGCGTTCATCACAGCCCATCGCACCCCCTCCCCACAATCGACCTCGGGGTGACGTTTCAGCGGTATCCTCAGACCTGTTTTGGCGTAGGCCAACCATCTATTAAGGCGTATGCGACATACCGAATAAGCGGTTGACAGTACCCATTCGAGCCACCCAGAATTGGCGGCTGAACTGGTGATACAGCACTAGTCCTTGACCCCTATAGCACTTGACCCCGGACACCGGGAGTCCGCTCAAACGGGTCCGGCACTTTCGGAAAAGGGACGCAATGGGTACACGAACGGTCACTGCCGATCGCCGCCTGAAGGACGCGGTCAAGCGCTCGGGCAGGCGATTCACAGTGCAACTGCCAGGGCGGTTCGTGCGCAAAGTGGACCCCGATCAGACCCGGACCCCGCTGTCGGAGATGTTCGAGGGCGGCGAGGCCCCGATGAAGCTGTACCTCACCTTGGTGCTGCTCACCTGCGCAAAACCCCACGACCTGTACTACAGGGCCGCCGATCACTACTGGGCCGAGATGTTCGGATACGAGGATCCATACTCCGGCCCGGGCGCCGGTGCCGGAACCAAACGGATCAAACGCGCCATGGCCAAGCTCACCAACAGCGGGCCCACCCCGAACACGCCCTGGGTCGCTCGCATACGCGAACCCGGCAAGGGCTACAAGATCGCGGTCACCCACCTGCCGCGCGAGCGGGCCCCGTACATCACTGTGCCGCTGGAGTTCTGGTCCAACGGCTGGATCGCGGTGATCTCCGCGCGTGCGTTGTTCGTCTACCTGATCCTTCGCCTGGACCTGGCAGGCAAGGACAAGGATGTCCGCGCCTGCACCCACGTCGGCGGTTCCGAACGCCGCGATTACCTGATCAAGGACGACACCTGGCAGCGCGGGCTCAAGGAACTTGAGGAGCTGCGCCTGGTGCGCACCGAGATCGCCAAGGTCGTGCCGAACCACTGGAGCAACGAGCGCATCCCCCGCAAGGTCGTCTACCTGAACAACGAGTACCTCAAGACCAATAGCGCCCCGACTCAACACGTGGATCTGGAGAAGCAGTAAGGGGCGGCCGGTTCTCGCCACCTGACCAGCAACTACGGCATATCCACCCGAAATTCGGCCGATACTACGGCTACCCCTAGTCGGTCAGCCGCCGGTTTGACCCGCTTATCGGCGGCCAGAAATCGAACACGCGAGCGTCAAGAAATCTTGTCGAAACGTCAAGAAAACTGGTCGAGTCAAGTAAACTTGTCGCATGGGAATTCCGTACTTCAAGACCACCGACCTCGGCTACTTGCCCGCCGGCACCGACATCGCCGCCGTCCTGCGCGACGGTGACGAACGCGCCCTGCACGCGGCCTGGAACACCTTCCACCACATCCGGCACACGCACGAGACGCTGGCCAAACTCGACGCGGGCGAGATCACCCCCACCGATCCCGAGGTCGACGTCGCGGCGCACATGCGCGCCGAACTCGCCCAGCTCGCCGACGTCACCGCCCTGCAGGCCCTCGAAGCCAACCGGCGCCTGGTCGAGCTGCTCACCGGCCGCCGCTGGTCGGTGATGCAGTCCGCCCGCGAGGAGGGCGCGAGCTGGTCGACGATCGGCACCGCCCTGGACATGACCAAGCAGGGCGCGCTCGATTGGTACAAGCGCAAGATCGCGCTGCAGGAGAAGTACGTCGGCAAATGGCACGACGCGGAACGCGCCCGCGCCGTTGTCGCGGAGTAGGAAAGGACTGCTGAGCAGCCTTATTGGCCCTGGAATCCTACGGCTGTCAGGAAGTGCAAGGCACCGGCGTAACCAGTCGCTGTATCTCCGAGGCAAGGCCGCGCGACCTGCGGATCCAGGCTCTACGGCCCGGAGCTCCAGGCCCTCACGCGGTGGGTTGACGACCAAGGTGCACCTGGTCACCGATGGCCACGGACGTGGCCTGGCTATGCTGCTCCCGCCCGGCCAAGCCCACGATTCGCCGTTGCTGGTGGTGGTGGCGGCGGCTCGAGGGCGGCCCGCCGTGCCGCAATCCGCAGGTAGTGATCGCCGACATCGCCGACAAGGCGAATTCCTCGGCCGCCAACCGGGCCTTGTTGCTCGGTCCGCCGCCGCTCAAGTGCTTCAAGAAATCTTGTTCACGAACCTAATGATCAGTGACATAGAGCAGATTCGGAGAGATGATCAAGATAGACCGGTCTTGTCATATAGGAAATCCGCGCACACGAGTTTGCCCCAGGGGGGCGTCATGGTAGCTCAAGCGTTGTCACTTCCGGACACGATGGGATATGACTTCGGTGTCGGCATCGACCGTCTATCCGGAACCGTAATGAACCAAGCTGTCGAACCGACGCCGTCGCCGCCGATGCTGGCACAAGGCGTCAACTACTCGTACAACGTCTCAAGAATCACTTCGAGCACCGACTTGCAGAAGAGTCTCGGAATAGACGTCGAAGCGTCGTACGGCTGTGCCAGCTTCGGCGCCGGTATTTCTGCGCGATTCGGCTTCACTGCCGGACAGCATATTCACTCAGAAAATCTGTTCATGACTATCACCGCTACGGTCAAACAAGCGAATCAAAGCATCGATCACGCGATACTTACAAAACCCGCGCAGGAAGCGGCGGAACATAATCGTTCGGATGTCTTCACTGACCGGTACGGTGACCTATTTGCACGTGCTTGCTCAAATGGTGGTCTCTTTGTTGGTGTCCTACGCGTTGAAACCGCAAACGAGGACAGCGTCAAATCAATCGAATCTGCACTGAACGGATCGTACGGCGCTTTCGATGCCGATGGGTCAGTAAACTTCAAGGAAGCAGTACTGAATGCGCACGCGGCGGCATATTTCCAGGTATACGCAGAAGGTGGACCCGAAGTCCAAGTACAAAACCCAACGGACCCGATGGAGATGCTCTCCCACGCCAACAAATGGATGGCGGCGATGCGCGCAGATCCGGACCGCAATTCTAGACCGTACCAGTGGTACTTCTCCCCGTTGACAATTGCCGAAGGGCCCGAGCCTCCGAATCTAGTTGAGATTGAACACGGGCGAGACGTGCTGCTGCTCTGTGCTCGCGCTAGGACTCAGCTCCTCGATCGGATCAACAAGCTTGGGTGGATAACCGCCCATCAAGGCGATTACAACTGGCAAGACTCGGTAACCCCCGACGAAGTAATTAATCAGTTAAGTGCTGCGCAAGCCGACCTCGATCTCATCGCCGCCTGCGCAAGCAACGCAATGGAACATCCGGGCGAGGCACTCACGCCCAAAAGCTACGCAACTTCGAAGAGCACCACGTACCCGACGTCTAAAGAACCAAGCCCGCTACCGAAAGGCAAGCCAACTCCACTGGCCGCAAAGAAAAAAGACCCCCCGGAGCCCTTCGATTGGAAGTTAGCCCAAAGTTTGAAGGTAAGAGACGACACCTCGCTTTTTGACATCAATAAGCTAATAGGACTGAACAAGTAGAATATCGGACCGGTATTTGTGGTGGATCTGTAGACCAATCGAGCCCGACCTCAATCTCAGCCCTATCATCGGCTGAAAGGCATACCCCTTCCCCCGCACGCCACTCGGCGTCCCCGCGGGAACTCTGCAACGCTCACAGATTCGAGGTGAACTTGATGCCCACTACCCCGGAAGAATGGTACATGGCTGGCCTAATCTATGGCTGGCAAAGCAATTCAAATAAACATGAAGCGCCAGCACCCCTCAATGAGGAGTGCCTCTCTGAATACTTCAGAGGGGTAGACGATGGGTTTTCCGCACAATTCGAGTTCTCGGAACAGAATGGATACGAGCCGAGGGAACGCGATGCCGGCCCGTCAATCGGGCCGATCCCCGAGGGCGGTATTCCTCTAGAAGAATTTGAAGAAGGCACTCGCGAGATCCTTGAGAGTCTATTTCACGTACACATGCCCCACACAGAGCTTCCCGAGTTCGAAGAATGGTATCCACCCCGGCCGAACATCTCTATCCGTCCAATCGATTGAGCAGGAGGGCCTGAACGAGCCGCCTAAGTTGTGTCTCCTGATGACCTGACCTGAGCCATTCCACGATCGGGGGACAGCACGACTCCTGCGCGGTAGTCGATGGCCAACTTGTCATACCGTGTGGCCACCGCGCACCAGTGTCTGGCCTGATGAAGGCGTGTGCGATCACATTGCGGCGCTTGTAGGTCTCTCGGTCGAAGTCCGGCGCTCGGCCACCACGGTGACTCGACGTTTACGGTTGGCGGTCTGGTCAGATCGTTCGGGGATGACCAGTGCGATACGTTTGGGCTGCCACAAGGCCCGGTTGGCGGCCGAGGAATTCGCCTTGTCGGCGATGTCGGCGATCACTACCTGCGGATTGCGGCACGGCGGGCCGCCCTCGAGCCGCCGCCACCACCACCAGCAACGGCGAATCGTGGGCTTGGCCGGGCGGGAGCAGCATAGCCAGGCCACGTCCGTGGCCATCGGTGACCAGGTGCACCTTGGTCGTCAACCCACCGCGTGAGGGCCTGGAGCTCCGGGCCGTAGAGCCTGGATCCGCAGGTCGCGCGGCCTTGCCTCGGAGATACAGCGACTGGTTACGCCGGTGCCTTGCACTTCCTGACAGCCGTAGGATTCCAGGGCCTTATTGGGGTCAGGATCGCGGGTGCGAAACGGCCCAATCCTGTTGATAGTCGGGGTGGTCTCGCCAGATTTCCGCGATGGCGCGCAAGGTCTGGATGTGCTCGAGCCGCGACCGGTCGGCGGCCGGCGTCGCGCCGAACAGGTGGGTCAGCTCGCCCTCGTACTCGAGCACGGAGATGACCGCGGTCCGCAGTGCCGCGATGTACCGCTCACGCTCGGGATCTTGTTCGTCGTCGGCGAAGCGGGCGACGATGAACTGCTCGATCCTCGGCGGCTCGGAGACCATGGCGGATCCGCCTTCCGTTCGGTGTTCAGGAACGGTGGCGAAGCCCGCCGATAAGGCCTGTGCGGTCCAAATCTGCGAAATGCCACACCCAAGCCTCTACGGGGTCGTTGCTAGTTTCGCGGGCTCAGCTTGCCTTGGACATCGCCGCCGACGTCCTGTGCAGCAATGTCGATACCGATCCAATGGAGACACCCAACTCGTCAGCGATCTGCCGGTAACTGGCGCCACCGGCGCGCAGCTCGCGAGCCCGCTGCTGTTTGGCCCTCGCGCGAGCTTCGTAGTCGTCCCGCGGTTCCGCCACGATATTCCTGATCGATCGCTCGCTGACGCCGAGTTGCTCCGCCATCTCCCGTGCGGTCTTGGTGCGGCGCTTCCGGTGTTCGGCTGCCATCATTCCTCCAGTGCGGCGAGGACCGTCGCCCGGTCGATAGCACGCTTTTTATTCGTGGCGACGATCGCGGCTTGGCGCTTCTCGGTCATGATCTTCCCACGGATGGACTGCTTCTCCCGGAACCCCTCCTCGCTGAAATTGCGCCAGATCCAGCGGCTGATCGACGTTGATGTGGCAAGGACTTCCGAAAACGGCAGTGGGTAGCCGAACAGTTCGTTGACCTCATGGCGGCAGTAGTCGAGCACCAGGTGCTCCCAGTTACTTTGAGTGCCATTCCGGTGATGCCACCACATCGGGTACGCCCACTTACGGGCCGTATCGAACATGGTGACATTCCGACCAAGGCCCGACGCTCGCTCAGGCTTGCGCGGCATCTGCCGAGGAGTCGACGGCGTGACCAGGTCAGCCAAGTCATAGGCCTCAGCGGGCCCGTAAATGGTTTCCCACGCGTCATGGATCGGGTTCTTGGTCAATCTGCCCGCGTAGGCTGGATCGCCGTCAACCTCGATACGCAACCCGGCTTCGATGCGCTGAGCGAATCTAAGCGGCGCCAGGCGGGCCGAATCCGTACGGCACACAGGGGCTTTCAACCACCATCCGATGTGCCCGCGGCCGGAAGGCGATTGAGCTACCCAGTTCGGGTCAGGGTGCCCTTTTGGGCGCTCGAATGCACGAAGGGCGGTGTCCGGGTGGTCGACGTCGACCACTAGCGCACCGATCAACGCGTACGGGGAGTGTTCGATGTAGCGCATCTCGAGCGCATCTTCGCGAGACATTCGATACTGGCCGTCCCTCAGGCGGTTTGTCGCGTGTGGACGATGCGGCAGCAGGACGTCCATCGCCCATTGCCCGTCCGTCATCAGGGTCTGCCGAGGTGCCATGCGGACACCTAACCCCGAAGATCATGTTTGATGCAGTAGGCACGCCGAACCATTTCAGATATCCGGGGGTTCGGGGGCTTGCCCCCACGCTCCCGGATATCCGTAAAAGTCGGGGTCTGATGCACTAGGCAACCCGAACCATATAGAGAAAATATGTTGTTATGCGCATATTAGTACTATCGCATATATCCCTCGTAGGCTTGGAAAAGCGCAGACAACAAAGCCCACGTCCGTCCCTTACGTCCTCCAGAAGGGGCGGACGGATTGCCATGAGTCGATGCCTGCTGTGATCGATTCTGGGGGCGTGATTGCGTGAATGAGGTTCCAGGTCGCGAGCAGGCGGGGCAGGGCAAGGCGACGATCACGCGGGCCTGCCGGAAACAGTGCGTCGTGTACCCAGCGGTACGACTGGGCCAACTGACACAGCACTGTGTCGGTGCGCGACAACCACTTCCGGTCGTACTCGCGGCGGGCGTTGATGCGAAGGGTTTCTCGCCATATTGATGCCTTGTCGGCCCGACTGTGGCAATAGCTCAAATGACTCACGAACCACGTTGGCCGGCCGATCTGCGCCAGGCGATGACACAGATCGCCTTCTTCGTTGAACATGAACCACCGCTCATCGAGCCCGCCTACCGCATCGAATGCGTCTTTGGGGATGAGCAGGAAGGCTCCCATGACCCAGTCGACGACACGGTCGTTGATGTAGCCAGCGGGAGATCGCTGGAGCAGCTGCTTCTTTCGAGCCTTCTGCCACTCGAGCCGCGGCGATGGAAACTCATCCCAGGACCAGACGAGATCGCCGCTGAACGAGTTTTGTCGGATGCCAACGGCGCC
This sequence comes from Nocardia sp. NPDC102475, assembly GCF_055584605.1. Classification (NCBI taxonomy): domain Bacteria; kingdom Bacillati; phylum Actinomycetota; class Actinomycetes; order Mycobacteriales; family Nocardiaceae; genus Nocardia; species Nocardia sp. NPDC102475. The sequence goes on from NZ_JBVJLS010000040.1 coordinate 56,955, forward strand.
GAAATCGCCGAGCCCTTGGACGTGCCGGAGGAGATCCGCGAGATCGCTACTCAACGCCGTATCCGGATTGAGAATCAGGACCATCTCGACAGGTCGGTCGATCGAACGGACCCCGTCATTGCATCCCGCGCCGAATCCGACGTTGTCGCCTGCCACTACCCGGGTCACGGCGGGGTGAGCTTTCGCAAGCTCAACGGTGTCGTCGGAAGAGTTGCAGTCCCGGACGACAACATGCGACCCAGGTGCGTGTTTTTTCACGGCATCGAGGCACTGAGAGAGTTCGTGCGCGTTGTTGTGCGTGACGATGACGATGCCGAGATCGTGCACAGTCGGAGACATTCCGCTCCTACGGGTTGATTGGTTTGCTGATCTTCCAGACGCTGTCGAACCACGTCTGCGCCTGCCGCACGAACTGCGACTTCATCGACTCGCCGTCGCCGGGGTCAGTGTCCATGTGGAAGAGCAGCGAGTTCTTACCCATCAAGTCCCAGATGACCTTCTGCTCGCCGCCGAGGGTCAACTGATGCTCTTCTATCGAGTAGAAGCCGAAGAACGCGTCGTCACCATTGACGATGTACACCTTGAACATCGGCGCAGCAGGGTAAGCCCGCACTTCGGCGGTCGAGGATTCGATAAGGCCGAGTTCCTGCAGCTCGTGCACCTCGTCAACGATGCCGAACGTGTGGCGGTGCATGATCCGGTTCGCGCGCTGGCGAAACGCTGGGCTGTCACTGAGGTCAGGTGCCTGCGCAGGCATCGTCCACGGAACGGCCGGATTGGGCACGAGGATACGAACGGCGATCGAGTCGGGCCGGTACCGCCCATCTCGGATCTGATCCAGCGGCTCGGTGATCGCATTATGGAGCGTCTCTCCCGAGAATCCGGCGAAGTCGATGGTCACCTGTTGTCTGCTGAAAGCGCGCTCGAGGTGAGGCCGCAGGCCGAGAGGTTTCTCGGGACGCTCCCGTACGAATGTGCCGGATCCGCGTCGCGAGACGACCAAGCCTTCGTTCCGTAGTTCGTTGACTGCCTGTTGCGCTGTCACCTTCGCGACGTTGTACCGCTCGGCCAGCTCCGGCCCTGATGGGATCTGGCTTCCTGGGGCGAGTTTCCCGGTGAGAATTGCCGCCCGCAGCAGGTCGGCCAGTTGTCGCCGTGGTGTCCGTGGGTCATCAGGGTCTATGCGGTCTATGGCGTTCATATACCCAGTTTAGTGCCCTAACTAGGCAATTCTCTGTGCCGCCTATGCAACTATTGATCTGCATATGCAACCTATGTCACACTGGAGTTGCATAGGCAACTTCGGAACATTCCGAAGATCAATACCAACGCAGGAGGTCAAGCAGATGCGGACAGGATCAGCGGTTTGGCTGGGGGTGATTACGTTCGCCGCGCTTGTGATCTGGCCGCAGCTGGTGTTGCCAGCCGTAGGTGTGGTGATGGCGCTGGCACTGGTGTTGTGGGCAACGCGTGGAGCGGTTCGTGGTCGGCGGTGGATTCGATGACCGCCGAGTTCGTTCGCACAGAGGCGGCTACGGCCCGTGCATTGGGGCGGATTTTCTCGTCACTGCCGACTCAGGTGCAGCTCGCGCTGCTGGCGGTCGGTGTGCTGATCGGGTTGGCCAGTTGCGGCGCGGCCTGGATTGATCAGCAGTCCTACACGCCGTCGCCGAATATCTGCCGTGCCGATGAGGCTGCGCGTACTGACTGCGTGCACGTGAATCGTGTTCCGGCGCAGACGGTTCCGACTCCGGCGGGCTGGCAGCGATGAGCGCCCCGGCTGATGACACGCAGCGTGTTGAGGGCGGCATCCCGGTTTACGACTGGCGTATGGCGCCGTCGCATTTGCGGACTCGTCGCCAGCTTGAGGCGCAGGGTTTGCGCCGCAATGGCCAGGACATCGCGGGCAAGATCCCGTTCCGCCGTTATGGCCGTGAGCAGGTAGCGCACCTGTACGACATCAATCTTGCCGCC
>NZ_JBVJLS010000041.1:0-57809 GCF_055584605.1 Nocardia sp. NPDC102475
TGCCTCAAACGCTATGTGACGCGCCAGATCTACCGAACACTCAGACAGGTCCCCGAGACGGCTTGACAAACATAGAAGCCTCCCGGGATGTCCGGAGACTTCATTCCTTGAGGAAGGATGAAGTCTGTGAGTTCGAAGAAGTACCCGCTGGAGTTGCGTGAGCGGGCGGTGCGGATGGTCGCGGAGGTCCGTGACCAGTACGAGTCGGAGTGGGCGGCGATCGGGGCGGTCGCCGAGTTGCTGGGTGTCGGGACGGCCGAGACGGTCCGTAAGTGGGTTCGGCAAGGCCAGGTCGATGCGGGTGCGCGGCCCGGGGTGACCAGTGAGGAGTCCGCGGAGTTGAAACGGCTTCGCCGGGAGAACGCAGAACTCAAGCGTGCCAACGCGATTCTGAAATCGGCGTCGGTTTTCTTCGCGGCCGAACTGGACCGGCCGCAGCGCTGATCGTCAGGTATATCAGCGAGCATCAGGGCCACCGGGTGGACGGTGGCCTGCGATGGGGTGTCGAGTCGATCTGCGCCGCGCTCACCGAGCTCGGCGTCAAGATTGCCCCATCAACGTATTACGAACAGCGTCAGCCCGTTTCGAGTGATCGTAGTCGGCGTGACGAGGAATTGAAGGTGGAAATCGCGCGGGTTCACCGTGAGAATTACCGCGTCTACGGTGCCCGGAAGGTGTGGCTGCAACTGAACCGTGAGGGTATCGGTGTGGCCCGCTGCACGGTGGAACGGCTGATGCGGCAGCTGGGGCTGCGGGGCGCGGTCCGTGGGCGGGTCAAGCGCACCACGATCGCCGATCCGGCCGCGCAGCGGCCAGCGGATCTGGTGCAGCGCAGGTTCGGGCCTGCGGCGCCGAACCGGTTGTGGGTGGCCGACATGACGTATGTGTCGACCTGGTCGGGTTGGGTGTATGTGGCGTTCGTGATCGACGCCTACGCGCGCCGGATCATCGGCTGGCGCACCGGCACCACGATGACCACCAGCCTGGTTCTCGACGCGATCGAGCACGCGATCTGGACCCGTGAAAGAGCGGGTTGGGATGTGAAAGATGTTGTGCACCATACTGATAGAGGCAGTCAATATACATCGATCGCCTTCACCGAGCGCCTCGCCGAGGCCGGGATCCAGCCGAGCGTAGGCGCGGTGGGATCGAGCTTCGACAACGCCCTTGCCGAGACGGTCAACGGCCTCTATAAGACCGAGCTGATCAAACCGCGGGGGCCGTGGCGCAGCGTCGAGCACGTCGAGTTCGCCACCGCGGAATGGGTCGACTGGTTCAATCACCGCCGCCTCTACCAGTACTGCGGCGACGTGCCCCCGGCGGAGATGGAGGCCGCCTACTACGCTCAACACCCGGCCAGGCAAACGGCCGGGCTGTCACACCAATAAGTCTCCGGACTCACCGGGGCGATTCAACCGGGTTCCTTGTCTCGAGCATGCGGACCCATAGCCGCCATGAAGAAATCCGGGTCCGGCGGTACCAGATGCGGACCGTGCCGGCTGGTTCATTTGCGAATGAACGCGGAGGCAAAGGTGCGCAGTGTTTCTGGGTTGAGGGCATCGGCGAATCCGACGATCAGTTCATCGACTCCCGCCCGCTCATAGACATCGAGTCGTCGGCCGATCGTGTCGAGTGTGCCCACGAGTCCGTAGTCGGCAAGTTGGCCGGGAAAGACCATCGGAGCCCACGGCGGGACTGCCGCTCGGGCTTGTTCGTCGGTATCGGCGATGATGCAGTAGGACGTGGAAGTCTTTGTGATCGTGGAGAAGTCTCGCCCAATGTCGGTGCAGTGCTTGGCAAGGATGCCATACTTACGGGAGACGTCGTCCGGTGGTTCCTGCACATTGCACAGATCGCCGTATTTGGCGACGAGCTTGAGCGTGACCTTCTCGCCGCCGCCGGCGATCATGATCGGAATATGTGGTTCTTGCGCACCACGCGGCTGATTGATCGCCCCGTCGGCCCGGAAGTGGCTGCCGTCGAAGCTGGTTGCCTGCCCGGTCCACATTGATGTGATGATCTGTAGCGATTCCTCGAGTCGACGCATCCGCTCGGCTGTGGCCGGGTAGTCGTAACCGAAGGCGCGGTACTCGTCCTCGTACCAGCCCGCTCCGATGCCGAACTGCAAGCGCCCGTTGGCAATGACGTCGAGGGTCGAGGCCATCTTCGCCAACAGGGTCGGGTTTCGGTACCCGTTGCCAGTCACCAGTTGGCCGAGCTTAATGCTCGTGGTCTCCCGGGCCAGCGCGGCGAGCGTGGTCCACACCTCGAACACGTACGCGCCGGGTGGCCCGAAAGGCATGAAATGATCTGGAGCCCAGATTGTTTCGAAACCACACTGATCGGCGGTGACGGCGAGTTCGCGGATCGTCTCGAACGCTGCCACCGGGTCGGTGTAGCCGTAGAATTCCTGAGTGGTTCCGGTCGGGAGATAAAAGCTGAGTTTCACTGTGCGCCGGTCCTTTCGCGACTGTGGGCACACGCGGCTGGCGTGTCACTGGTTGAGACCATGCCCGCAGGTAAGAGGAATCGGGCTCACCGAACCTCACCGGTCGGCGACCCGGCGATCTCCGGGAATCCGAACGCAGGCACCAGCATGGGATCGAGGAATGCCGTGATGCCGGTGACATGGTGACCGTCGATAGCCAGGACCGCCACCCCGAACGCGACGAACTCGTCGTCGAGATGCTCGCGAAAGTAAGCGACAGCTGCCGGCTGACCGTTGGCGATTGTCGGATACATCCGGAAGTGCCCGGCCTCTGCGAGGACCCACCGAGCCAGCTGTGCGACACACGACCGCTTACCCGACTGCCACGAGCGCAAAGGAACGGATTCGAGAGTGGCGTCGTGTCGCAACAATTCGGCGAGGGCGGCGATGTCGGCGTACTCGAACGCCTCCATGTATCGCTGAAGCAGGGCACGGGCCTGCGGTGAATCCGGCTCGATCACGGCATCGTCTCTCGGTGTCACCTGATCGAGTTTGGCTCGGGCGCGCTGCAACGCGCTTTTGGCGGCCACGACGCTCATCTCCAGCATGTCGGCGACTTCTGCAGCCGGGTAGGCGAGCACTTCGCGCAGGATGAACACAGCTCGCTGGCGTGGCGGCAGATGTTGCAGGCTCGCCACCAGCGCCAGACGCAGGGTGGATCGGGACGCCACGATCTCGGCGGGGTCCGAACTATCCGAGAGCCGGTCAGGAAAGGGTTCGAGCCAGAGCGGACCGGGCTCAACCGGTTCAGCGAATTCCGTCATGGCCGGACCGAGTCCGGATGGCAGGACCCGGCGCTGCCGGCCCGCCACCGCCGTCAGACAGACGTTGGTCGCGATCCGATACAGCCAAGCGCGTACCGATGAGCGTCCCTCGAACGACTCCCAGCTGCGCCAGGCACGCAGGTAGGCGTCCTGGACGAGATCCTCGGCCTCGTGGACGGACCCCACCATCCGGTAGCAGTGCGCGATCAGTTCCGCCCTGTACATCTCGGCCTCGCGCAGAAACTCATTCCGGTCGATCTCGGGCGAGACTGTCGGTTGCATGGCAGCTCCTTCGGCAGTGGCCGGTGTCATTGGTGTGGACCCTCACAGCGGCCGAGATTCACCGGTAGCCTGAGGCCGCCTGTTGGGGGCTCGCATGGCACGTCTCGAACAGCCACTGCCCGTAATGCTGGGCGAGCACCCATGTCGACCGTTCCCAGAGTTCGGCCGGAGGTACGTCGGAACCGGAAAGCACCGTGACGCTCTTGGCAATCGCAATGGCCGTATCCGGGGTGAGAAACCGGATGTTCTGCACTTCGTGGACGCGCCGCGAGTTCTTCAGTGGGCCCGCGAACGCAGCCCCCCATCGCTGCTCGAATGCCATCCCGATTCGGCAGGTAGATGCCCGGTAGGATAACGGTCGCACCCTCGGCATAGCAGCTGACAAAAGCTTCGGTGTCGCCTTTCGCCCAAGCCGCGACGGCGTCGTCGAAGACGGCGCGGATGGCGGTATCCGCCTCGGCCGAGGCGCTGGAGGCACTGTCTGCGGTCATGGTCTTTCCCTTCGGTCGCGAACGTGCCACCCCAGTCGGTGGGCACCTCTCGCAATAGAGACCCGAGTGGTCGTGCAAAGGAATCGCAGCCATCTGACACCAATAACTACTGGTGCATCAGGGGTCCAAGGGCAGCGCCCGCCGGGCGGCTTTCAGGGTTGCGCCTTGAACGGCACGCCGAACGAGAAAGGCGAGCGCTCTCGCGAACGCTCGCTTTGTCTGCTTGTGCCGAGCGGTGTCGGCGGTCGAACAGGCCCGCCAGCCAGCCGTTGATCGGCCCGACAACGACATCCTCGCGCAGGTTCACCGTTCGAGGATGCTCCTGTAGCACAGTGCTTCCGGCAGTGATGGTTTTGGCGCGGCATCGGTAGTACACGGCGTCACGAACCAGCTCCGCCTGCATCTTTCGGCCGCACGCGTCGCAGCGCACAAGTCCGCCCGTCGTGCGGCGGTATTGATGGGTGCTGCCGATGCAATGAGCAGCGTCGCGGGCAGCTCTGCCTTCATGTTCCACGATCTGCTCGCCTATCGTGAAGACTCCGAACGTAACAGCCGCAAGGCGCTGGGATCACGAACCTTCGACACCGCCCGTCGAGAAGGCGCAGCGATGGACTTCGACGCAGCGGTGTCTTTCGCGCTCGGCAAGGATTCCGAAACCTCAATGCCGACAGCACATTCGGACCGGCAACTGACCAAGCGAGAACGCCAAGTCGCAGACCTCGTCGCCCAGGGATGGACCAACAAGGCGATCGCCGCCAAGCTGGTGATTTCGCAACGCACCGCCGAAGGCCATGTCGAACACATCCTGACCAAACTGGACGTCACCTCGCGCGCCCAGATCGCCGCATGGGTTGCCGGGCAACCGCCAGTGTGAGCCGGCCCCGTCAGCCGCTGCCCGTTCGCGGCTCACTGGTCATTCGTGTCCTCGCGCGGTTCGGGAGTCAGGCGAGCACCCAGTTCGGGGAAGGTCGAACATGACGTCACGGCCGACCCAGGGCCGGACCCCAACACCGGCATCGTCCGGGGCCGGATCGTCTATGACACATCGGCACGTCAAGAATTATTGACACAAGGGTCAAATATGTTGTTGTGTCTGGCTGATCTTTTGCGGCGCGGAACCACCTCCGCCACGGAGCCCATCTGAGGATTCGTCCTGGCCGATCCACACTGTCTTGGCGTTCATGAACTCCCGCATACCGAGGTCGGACAGCTCGCGTCCGTAGCCGCTGCGTTTGACGCCGCCGAAGGGGATCTCGGGGTAGCTGGTCGTATTGCCGTTGATGAAGGCCATGCCCGACTGCACGTCGCGGACAAACAGCTCGCGTTCGGCCTCGTCCTCGCTCCACAGATTCGCCCCGAGTCCGTAGGGGTGCCCGTTGGCCTCCCGCAATGCATCCTCCAACGAGGAGACCGTCCACATCTGCGCCACGGGGCCGAAGACCTCCTCGTGGTACATCCGCATCTGCGGCGTGACGCCGGTCAGCATGTCCTCGAGCAACTCGCAGACGACAAGGTAGCCCTGTCGTCGAAGCAGTGAGCAACGTCGAAGCAGACTACAGCTCTCCCATGCACCTGTTCGACGACTACTCCATTAGTGCTGGCCGGGTAATTACTGGAGCGAATCCGGCAAGTGCGCGTAGCGCTGTTGAGCGGGTCGTGAAGGCCTTCGATTGCCTTCATCAGGCTGATGACTGTAAGTCGGCGCGCGGGTGCCGACGGTGCTTGTGGGCGTGTCCGGCTCTTCTGCAAACGCATCTGCAAGCGCACAACATCGGGCCAAGAGCAACATTGTCAACAACACGTTGGCGACACCTGCCCGGCACCACGTCGGCCGAGTTGTCGACACCGTTGACCGGTGAGGTTGTCGCCCAAATCAGGGGCTCTCGGCACCGCCGGAGCCTGTAGCGGGGTTGCTCACCCCGTTCGCGTTGAAATCGTGGCACCGGGCTGGTGCGGACAGCGGTAGCGTAATGGTCAGCGTGCGGTCGTTTCGACCGAAGCGGCGAGGACAGCAGACACCAATCGCGGTGGTAGCTACGCGATGGCGCGAGTTGACCTCGACCGGTATCCGTGAACAGCAATTACTGGCTTGTGAGAAAGACCCGCACTCATGACCGGTCACATCACCGACCGCGAGGTCGAATCCCGCCGCGCATCCCACCCCGATCCCGGGGATGAATTCTTCGCCCTGTTCCTGGACCCGACCCGGACCTACAGTTGCGCGTTCTGGACTCACCCCGACGACACACTCGAACAAGCTCAACTCGCCAAGATCGACCTGGCTCTGAGAAAGTGCGACCTGCGGCCGGGCATGACTCTGCTCGATGTCGGGTGCGGCTGGGGATCAGTCATCCTGCGCGCCATGGACACCCGTGAGGTGAACACGATCGGGTTGACCGTCAGCCGCAGCCAATTCCGATACGTGCGCGACCAGCTCATCGACCGGCTCGTGCGGGGCCAACCCTGCGGCCGGGTGTGGCCGCAGAGTTGGGAAGACTTCGACGGCCACGCCGACCGCATCGTGTGCATCGACGCCTTCGAACACTTCCACCGAGACCGCTACGCCGACTTCTTCGACTTCGCCTACCGCACCATGCCCGCCGATGGAGTGCTGCTGTTGCAGACCATCGTCGGCTACCACCGTGACGAGCTGCAGGCCAACGGAATGCAGCACAGCAGTATCGACGACGCGTTCATGCGGTTCCTCACCGACACAATCTTCGCCGGGGGCCCGCTGCCGCCCCCGACCGGACGCGACCCCAAAGGCGTCACCGCCTACGCCGAAGACGCCGGATTCACCGTCACCGGCATCCAGGCACTGGGACCGCACTACGCCACCACCCTCGACCACTGGACCGACGCCTTACACGAGCACCGCGACCGCGCCATCGAGCTCACCGGGCCGGACGTCTACAACACCTACATCCGGTATCTGACCGGCTGCGCCGACTACGCCCGCCGCGGCCACATCGACGTCATGCAATTCACCTGCACCAAACCCAGCGCATCGCAGTAAACGGACGAACAAACGTTCAAAGCACACCGGCCGGGATCGGGCGCGCATGTGGTGTGTCGACCATGAGCGTCAGGTAGCCAGGACCGACCGCGACTGTCACGATTTGTCCAAGATCATCCGGGCGGGTGCGGGCGCACAGTTAGGCTCGAGTGCCAGCGTTTTCGTATTCGACGACACCCTCCTGGAGGGCATGATGGCGAAACGGTTCGACATGGCGGTGGGCGAGGCCGGGCGCATCCACAAGACCAGCAAACAAGAGCACGACAAGATCCGCACCGCCACCCCGCAATTGGGCTGGACATTCGTCGCCGCCTACGAGGACGAGGTCCACACCGGATGGCACACCATCATCGAGACGGTCGAGGACCCCGGGTGGGCCGCTGTGATCGACGCCTACAAAGACAGGACCGGGCTCGACGTCGTGGCGATCGGCGTGCCCAACGACTACCCGTTCCCGGACTTGTTGGCCCACAACCCCTGGGTCCTGCCCGCCGCCGAGTAGCACTGCCCCGTTTTTCCAGTATCCGATACAGCGCGGCCAGCGGCAGGCCAACCCCAGCCCGCCTGGTCGAGGCGGCCCGGCGGTCAGCACACCACGATCGGAAACCACAAACTCATCGGCCATCACACAACTGCTGCGTCCGGGATGATGGAAAGCCCTTCAGCATCAACCAGCTTCTTGATGCCCGCACCCGGTTCGCAGCGGACACCACCGGATACCTCGATGTCTCACAACGCATCGAACACGATGTGCACCTGGTGCATATCGACGGAGCCGAAGATCATCACAATTGCGCGGCGGTGCTGTCATATCCGGAACGCCAAGTGGAGCACGGGCACCTAGCCCTGACTCGAGGGGCGAGAGGTGTTCACCACTTCGTGCTGGGCGCCGTCACCGACGAACTGCGCCGCCGCATTCCTCAAGCAAGGTTGTTGATACAGGCCATGAACGACAGCCTCGCGGGCGCTCGGACCACCCACGGGACAGGCGTCAGCATCGTCTGGCGCCTCGACAACCCCGATCCGGACCTGAACCGGCTGCCGAGCTTGGTCGAAATTCCATTCTTCCAACACCTTTCCCGTCATCTATGCGGCGGTGAATATCTCGGCGGTATCGAGTAGTCCGTCACCGTATCCGTCGTTGCCGTAATTGCCACCGGCGACGAGGATGCGCCCGTCGGTCAGCACCGCCGAGGCGAAGTCGTGGCGTCCGGTGGCCATCGCGGCGGTCGGGGTCCACACATCGATATCGGGCCGATAGCGGTACGTGGAGACGAAACCACAATTGATGCTGTGCTCGTCGGCGCCGCCGAAGACGAATACCGCACCGGATTCCAATGCGACGGCGTGGTGTCGGGTCCGGCCGTGCGGGAGGCGCGCGGCCGTGGTCCAGCGGCCGGTGATCGGATTCCAGCGTTCGACCGACGCCAGTGAATGGTCGTCGGTGATCGGCCCCGGCCCGGGACTGCTGCCGCGGTTTGTCCCGCAGATGGCCAGCGCACCGCCGTCCGGCAGCGGTACCAGCCGATGCCAGGCCCGCGGCACGGCCATTGTGCCGGTCGCACTCCAGGTTTCGGTACTCGGATCGAAGATCTCGCAGAAGGCGAGCGGGGTGTAATCGAAGTCACCGATGCCGAGATAGCTGCCGCAGACCAGTACACGGCCGTCGGCGAGCAATACCGCCTGCGGGTCGACCCGGGCATCGATCATCGGGGCGATCATCCTCCAGGTGTCGGTGCCCGGGTCATAGATCTCGACGCTGTCGATCGCCTGGACGTACCGTCCGCGCACTGTACCGCCACCGGCGACCAGCACCCGGCCGTCCCGCAACTTGGTCGCGCTGTGCCCGAACCGGGGCCGAGTCATGGATGTCTGTGTCGGCGTCCACTTCTCGGTGCCCGGGTCGAACCGCTCGGCCGTGCCCAGCACCTCGAACAGGAACCGGTAGACACCCTGGATACCGCCCGCCGCGAGCACCGACCCGTCCGGCAGACGGGTCAGGCTGTGCGCGCGACGGCCGACGGACATGGGCGTGGTCGCTGTCCACGTCACGGTCTCCGGCCGGAACAGCGCCGCCGTCGCCATCGCCTTCGAGGACGCGTCCGAACCGCCCGCCAGCAGCGCCCCGCCGTCGGCCAGTCCGGCCAGGGCGCCGTCGGATGCGAAAAACCGGTTCTCCGGCGGGAGTTGGCCCGCCGAATCCCAGACATCGATCGCCACCCGTGTCATCGCGTTCCCTCCGGTGGTGTGTAGAGCTCGGTGGTGTCGGTGAGGTTCCAGGTGTTCTTCGACTGGTCCAGATCGTCGACGCCGCCCGCGACCAGCACCCGGCCGTCGCGCAGCGGGACCGCGGCGAATGCCCAACGGCCCGTGCGCAATCCGGCCGCCCGGCGCCAGCCGCGCGTGCGCGGGTCGTAGAGGGCGCAGCTGCGATAGCCGACCGCCAGCGCTGGTGCGCTGCCGCCCCCGACGACCAGGACCCGCCCGTCGTGCAGCGGCACCGCGCGATGCCAGAGCCGGGCATTGGGCAGATCGGCGTCGCGGGTCCAGCGGCCGGTCGCCGGATCGAAACGCTCTGCGGTCCAGTCCCCGTGGGCGTTGTAGACCCAGCCGCTGACCATGCCGGACCAGCCGCCGCCGGTCACCAGCACGGTGCCGTCGGCGAGCACGGTCGCGGTGTTGTTCCACCGCGGCCGGGCCATACTCCCGGTCGGGGTCCACGTTCCGGTGTGTGGATCGAAGATCTCGCACAGCGCGAGTCCGGTGTAGCTACCGGCCCCGACCGCCGATGCGCCACCGATGACCAGCACCCGGCCGTCGCGCAGCAGGACCGCGCGATGTGTGTCGCGGGCCTCGTTCATCGGTCTGGTCGCGGTCCAGGTATCGCCGGCCGGGTCGTAGATCGCGGCCTCGGCCGTACTGGCGAAGGTGCCGTGGCGCAGGGTGTTCCCACCCGCCACCAGGACTCGGCCGTCGGCGAGCCGGGTGGCGGTGTGCGCGGAGCGTCCGGCGGCGAATTCACCTGCGGGCGACCAGCTTCCCGCGATCGGGTTGTACCGTTCGACGGTCGCCAGCCCGGGCGGATCCGATGCCAGCCCGCCCACCGCCAGCACCGTGCCGTCGGCGAGCATCGTCGTGCTGTGGGCGTGCCGCGGCACGGCCAGCGAACCGGTCGTGGTCCACACGCGACCGACCGGATCGAAAACCGCGCAGGTCGGCACCGGCGCGAACGTGGTGTCCGTACCGCCCACGAGCAGTACGCGGCCGTCGTCGAGGACGACCGCATTGTCGTCGGGCGCCTGCAGATTCACCGCGACGGGCAGCCGCCCCGCCGCACTCCACGCGCCACCGCCCGGTACCCGGACGACCGGGGCCTCCGATTCCGTTGCGGCAGTGGGGTTCACGAAGGTCGTCACGGTGTGAATACCTCCGCGGTAGCTGTGACATCGTCGACACCGACGATGGCCGCCGCGGCACCCGAGCGCACGACCCCTCCCGCCGCGAGTACCTTGCCTCCCGCCAGCAGTACGACGGCGGGCGCCCAGCGGGGCACGGCCATCCGTGCCACCGCCGACCAGGTCTTGCCCGCGGGATCGTAGAGCAGGCAATCGCGATAGCCGGTGTCGAAGACGCCGCTGTCGGTACCGCCCAGCACCAGCACCCGATTCGTGGCGGGCAGCAGGATCGCGCGATGCTGGCTGAGCCCCCAGGGCATTTCGGTATCCGGCGCCCAGCTGCCCACCCCGTTCGCGTCCAGGGTGAAACGTTCGCAGGTGGACAGGCTGTAGGTGCTGATCTGCCCGTCGTACGGGATCCCGGGCACGTCACCGCCGATGGCCAGCACCGTCCCGTCGTTCATCAGCACCGCCTGATGACCCTTGCGCGGAACCCGCATGCTGGCGGTCGTGGCCCAGCTCGCCTTGTCCGGTCCGGTGCTCGGATCGAGGATCTCGCAGTAGGCCAGCGCCGCGTACTGGCCGCGGCCGAGCATCCACCGGCGACCAGGACGGTGCCGTTGGCCAGCAGCGTGGCCGAATGCGAGAAGCGCGGTTCGTTCATGGCGGCCACCGGCTGCCGGACCCACCGCTGGCCGGGGTGAACATCTCGGCGGTGTCGGTACCGCGCGCCGGGACCGACACCGGCCCGGTGATGCCGCCGGTCACCAGCACCCGGCCGTCGCCGAAGGAGGTCACCGCGTGCAGCCGCCGCGCGCTCTGCGGCTGACCGGTGGTGGGCGTCCACATGCCCGAGCCCGGGTCGAGAAGTACCGACTGCGGCAACGGATTTCGCCGCCCGTCTTCGCCGCCGGTCAACAATACGTGACCGTCGGGCAGTGCGACGGCGGTCGTGTCGGGCTGGGCCCAGAACCCCGCGGCGGGCAGTGAGCCCGCCGTCGCGGTCCAGGATCCGGGCGCGGGTGTGGTGTCGGCTCGAACCGTCCTCAGCCGCAACCGATCCAGAGGCAATGCCATATCAGTTCCTGTCTTTGAGAGTGAAGGGGCAGACCAGTAGCAGGTCGAGAATGGCGTCGGGATTGAGCCGCCCGTCCGCGGTGAGCAGCCGAGGGTCGAGTTCGCTGATCGGCGCGGTGACGACCCAGTTCTGCCCCGTATCGGTGATCTCGATAGATTTCACGGTCGCGAATCCGGCTCGGGGCAGGCCGTTCAGGGTCGGATCGGCCTTCAGGCCCTCGTTTTGCGCGGCACTACCGACGGTGAGGGTGGTGTGCAGCAATTGGTTGTTCGGCCGCGGATAGCAGTCCACGTACCGCTTCGTGCCATCGGGGATCAGCTCCTGGGACAGGACCAGCACCAGTTCGGGATTCGACACGGTGTAGCGCCGGTCCCGGAACAGTTGGGGGAAGCGGGATTTCGATAGTACGAAGGTCGCCGACGCGGTACCGCCGGCAGGGGTGCCCAGGAACCGGTCCCACTGATCGGCGAATTCGCGCCGGGCGCTGAACAACCGCACCAGGCCCTTACCTCCCCCGCCGCGAACCCAGTCGTCCAGCGCTTGCTTCATCGCACCGACGGCGGCGTTGCCCAAGGCGGATCCACCGTCGCGCGCGGTATAGCGCAACTGCAGCACCACATCGGTGATGGTCTCGTAGTCGAACTGCCGGAACTCGTTGGGCAGCGACAACTGCCACCGGCTGATGGCGCCCATTCCCTCGAACGGCAGGAACCGCTCGTCGTGCAGATTCGACTCGAACAGACCCGAATCGTCCTGCCCGGTACTGGTGACGATGGACTCCACCGGCCCGGTGTAGTCGCGGAATCGGGTGTCGGTGCCCTTGGCGCGCGGATACTTGTTGTCGTTCAGCCGCGAGTCGACCCGCACGCTGCTGTCGAGCAGTGTCGCGGTGAGGTTCACCCCGGCGTAGGGGCCGGCGACGCACGGGACGGTGATCGCGAGGCTCTTGATCCGCCGGAAGTAGTGGCCGGGCGTATCGAGATCGAACAGCGCCTCGGGCAGGCTGACGTAGCAAGTTCCGGTCTCCTTCAGCCGCAACAGCGCCCCGGCGTCCAACTGCGCCAGCGAGATTCGCTTGGTCAGCTCGAATTCGCGCGCATTGGCCTCGAGATAGGCCGCGTCCATCCGGTTGAGGTCGGCCAGCAGCCGCTCACCCGACAGCAGGCCCTTGTGCAGACTGTCCCAGTAGCCGAAGTTCACGAAACCCGATTCCGCCACACCCAATTCGTGGCGATAGGCCCGTTCCGCCCGCTTGGCCACGTCGTAGGCCAGCTGATACGCCTGGAAATACAAGGTCGCCAGCTGGCCGACCATCCAGTCGTAGAGCTCCTGACCGGTGAACTTGCCGTGCAGGAACTGATCGATCTCCTTGGCCTGGGTGATCTCGGTGGTGTGATTGTCGCGCTCGTAGGTGGCGATCTGCACCCGCACCGAGGCGGCCAGGATCTGCTTGTCGGCCTGATCCATCTCGATCTGCGCCTGGCTCGCCTGGAAATCCCAGTCGTCGGCGCGCCGGCGATAGCCGCCGATAGTCGCCGCCAATGCGCCGCCGCCACTGGCTATTCCGGAGATGATCCCCAGCGCCCCGGCCAGATTCTCCAGCGACTTGGACACATTGCGGCCGCCGTAGGTGGCGCCGACGGTGGTGACGAAACCGAGCTTCGCCTCCGGAATGTGTGCCGTGGCGGCCCCGGCGAGCAGGATGCCCTGGGCGACGGCCTGCAGTACCAGCGCGCCGCCGGTCAGGGCGGTGTGCGTGATCTCCCAGCCGTTCATGAAGTCCCGGCTCGAGTAGTACTCGTGCTTCCCGACCGCAAGGTCGCGGCCCTTCTTGGCCGCCTCCAATGCATCGCTCGCCTCGGAGACCTGCTGCTCCTTCACGTTCTTCACCGCGTCGAGCAGGGCCCGTCGATGACTGGATTGCAGTCTCGCCATCGCCTCGGCATCACGCTTCTCGAGCGCTACGAGCAGGGCCGCCCCGAAGTCCTTGACCTGTGCGGCAACTTCTTTCGCCTTGGCCAGGCTGACCGCGAAGCGGTAGCGCGGTACCGGTGCGCTGATGTCGTCGAGCACGGTCGTCAGATCCAGCCCCGACGCTGCGGCGCGCACCAGCAGATTCGGGTCGATCACGCTGCCGAAACTCGCCAGCGGCCGTGCGACTCCCGCGAGATTGCGGCCGGTGCGGATCTTGAACAGCCGATCCTCGACGATGTCCCAGTAGGCCAGCAGCTTGTCGTTGCGTGGCACGCGGAAGTAGTCGTACCAGCGGGGTCCGACGCCCACGGTGATACCAGGCGAGACCGCCACGTCACGATCGACCGGCACCAGATGTTCCGCGGCGACGACCGGAGCGGGCGCCGGGCCACTAGTCTTCAACCGCCGGAAACTCTGCGCGGCAACAGTTGTGGTGTCGAAGACCTCTTCCGGTCGTCGGCCCAGCAGCTCCGCCGCCAGGATATAGAGCTGAGCGGCCTGGTTCACCGACTCCCCGGTGTCCTGCCGGAACAGCTGATCTCCCCAGGCGATCAGATTGTCCAGGTACTTCATCACGATCGCCTTCTGATAGGCGACACTGCGCAGCCGGGCGACCACATCGGGCTGGAAGGGACTGGCCAACCAGGCCCGTACCTTCTTCTGTTCGTCGGTATTGCCCTCGGCAAGACGCTTCAGGATCTCCTCGATGCGCTGGTGGTAGTAGTCGCTGTTCGGATCCGACGGGTCACCGGCGGTGAGGAAGAACGGTTTGGTGCGCCAGAAGCGCTGGGGTGCGGGCAGACCCGAGCGGTCGGTGGGGTCGAAGACGCAGTGGAACCATTTCTGGGCCTCCTCGAACTTCTGATTGGTGCCGAGACGCTCGGCCATCATCAGCGGGAGGTGGAACAGCAGTTCCCAGTTGTATTGGGCGTAGGGGCCGCCGTCGGAGAAGTCGACATCCTCATCGGGGTACGGCGTCCCGAAGATTCGCGTCCCATCGCTTATGCCGTAGATCTTCTCGAACAGGTATGTTCCCGAATTCCGGCCCGACTGCAGCTGGAAATCGCGCGCTGTCATGGCATCGAGGCCGTTGATGGTGAGCGCTGCCAGCAACTGCTCGACGAACGGGTGGTAGAACGCCCGTGCCCGCATCCACGGGTGCGTGTGCGGCGCAGGGTTGGTGATGTCGACGAGGAAGCTCCTGATCCCGTCGGACAGGAACATGAAGAAGTTGGCCCAGTCGAGCTGCGGGCGGTGCGAGAACAGGACGCGCAGTGGCGGACTCGGCACCTTGCTGACGATGATCTCGAGCGATGGGGAACCGTCCGGATCTCGATCGTCACCCCACATCATCAGGCCGCCACCTTCGAACTCGTTGTTGAAGGTGGTCATCGCGACCGGGCCGTCGATGATCAGGTTCTGATCCGCGGGTGCGAGTTGTGCGACCTCCATGCGTCCGCTGCGGGCGCTGAGCCGGAACGAGCCGCGCGGCATGCAGCCGTAGTCACTGGGCCATCCCGAATCCGGGGAACTGTCATGCACTCCGACGTAGTGGTTGTACGAGACGTGGATGACGAGATCGCCGCTACCGTCGAATTCCGGATCGAACCTGTAGTAATTCGTCGAATCCTGTTTGAAGTCCACACTGAGCGTGAATCGCGGACTCGGCAGGAACGGCTTGGTATTGACCGCGCCCTCGGAGATCCGCTTCGCCTGCCAGCCATCCTGATTCAGGCGACTCCACTCCATCTTGATATTCCAGTAGCGCGGCGCAGACTGCATGTGATGGTCCGAATCCGGCAGGTGGTCGATCTCCTGCGGATCGTTGGCGGGCGCGAAAGTCGGCCAGAACAGATACAACTGCTTGTTCCAGACGACCGGCACGAGGTTCTCACTGCCGATATCGAGATCGACCTTCTTCCACGCGGTCCAATACGCCCGTTGCTCCCAGGTCCGGTAGTAGTAGACACGCGGTGTGGAATCGTTGCGTGCGAAGACATAGGTGACCCCGGTGTCCTTGTCCCAGTAGGTACCACACGGATGCAGCCGGGCGACTTCGGACAGCTTCTCGAGATATCGATGCGCCGCCGCGGTCACATTCTCGGCGGTGATCTCCTTCTGCATGATCTCGTTCTCCAGATCGGCGAAGAACGAGGTCTTGTCGGGCCGCAGATTCGGTTCGAAGTAGTTCTCCGGATACAGGAAAACCTTCTGATTGGCCTCCCACAGCCGGTACTGCTTCATCCACTCCCACTGCTGCCACAGCGACGTATCGGCGGTCCGCACGTGCTGCTCCAGATTCAGCAGGCAGCGCTGGACGAACAGTTGCACGCTGTAGATGGCCTGGGCCGTGCGGGAAGTGAGCTGGGTCGCGCCCATTTCCACGTCGAGCAAGAAGTAGTCGTGCAACCCGTTGGCATCGTGCCATTCCGGTGTGTTGTCGCCTGCCAACAGCGGATTGGCCACCAGATAGGAGACCAGCGCGCCGCGCTGACGTTCGCGCAAGGCGTCCTGCATCGGCGCGGCCACAACCGGCCAATCCGTAAAGGAGTATTTGGCTTTCGCCGCCTTCCAGGCCGCCTGCGCGGCATCAGGCCCGACATTCGCGCGCAACCAGGACGGAAGGCGATCGACGGTGACGCCGAGCCCCGACAACAGCCGGGCGGCCGCTACCAGAGCCGACAGATTGCCGGTGCCGGTGAAACGCTCCGGCGCCACCAAGCCGAGCAGCTCGCTCAGTCCCGCGGTGTCGGCGCGATTCCAGCCCGTGGCGATCGCCAGCGCCGCTACCGCCTCGGCCGTGGTCGCCCCGGTTCGCCGCGCAGCGGCGAAAACCGCTGCCAGCGTACGGAATCCACCCGGAATTGTGCCGCGTACCCGGATCAGTTCGAGCAGCCGGACGAAGTCGGCGAACAGCGGAGACGCCCCGGATGCGGGTGCCGCGGGCAGTGCGTTGAAGTCCAGCCACGCCGAGCCCGCGGCATGGGTGAACAGGAAAGGGATCTCCGGCGCGGTCACGGCCAGTTTGGTCATGACCAACGCGACCCGATGGACCAGGGCCAGCGAGGTGAGCTGCCGGTCGAAGCCCGCACGGCCGATTGGCACCGCGGGATCACTGCCGACGAACTGCGGAGCCAGAAAGTCCTGCAGCGCAATCGAAACCGAGCTCGAGCGCAGCCAGGTGCCCAGCAGCAGATCCGCACCGGCGGGATCCAGCCCGGCAGCCTGCCCCAGCTGCTGTTTCACGGTGATCTCGCTGAGCGAGCGGCGCAGCACCGGGTTGAGCTTGCCGAGCACCCGCTCGAAGCGCAGCGCAGGGCCGAATTCGCCGGTGTCGAAGAAATCCCCGGCATCTCGGGCGGTCAGCAGGACATTATCCGGGGCGGCCGGTGCCTCCTGATTCTTCATCAGGTCATCGACGGCGGCGACGTAGGTGGTGTCGCGGGGCGCGACCGCCCGCAGCGCCTCGGCATCGGTCTCCGACAGGTATCCACGCGATTTCAGCGTGTGATCACTGATGTCGTAGTAGACCTTGCCGACGAGCGCCTTCGGGGTCTCGTAGTTCGCCGGAAGTTGCGCCAACGCCGTGGCGTACACCGGAATTCGCAGTGCCTTCATCCGTCCGGTGACGAATGCGCGTGGCTGATCGTAGAGTGCGCGCACCGCCGTCTGATATGCGGTGTCGGTGGAGGCCTGCGCCTTCAGCGCGTTGTACTGCGCGGTTGTCATCGGCCCGAGGAACAGCAGCGCGTTCTCGTCGGAGCTGTAGCGCACCGGCATATTCGACGGCAGCGTTACCGACACGGGCAGCACCGCGAGGTCGGCGCGATAGGTGACGGTGCCCAGCAGGGTCGCCACCGCGTCCTGGGCCAGTGCCGGATCCCAGCCGAGCAGCGTCAGCTGCTTGCGGGTGAGCTCGCCGTGTTCATCGGAGGTCTGACCGGTCTGCTGATAGACCGCCTGCAGCGCCGTGCGCAGTATCGTGAGGGTGGCGATGAGCGCGGCGTCGGCGGGGATCACCTCCTCGGTTACCGACGTCGTGTTGGCGAGCACCGCGTCGAGTTCGGCCACGCCGAACCCGGCATCGCGAATCATTCGCACCGCATCCAGGAAGCGCTCGGTGACGACCGACTGCGCATCGGTGGGCGGCAACGGCGCGACCTCGACAGAGGTCGGCGCGTCGACCGGTGCCCCGCCCGCGAGCTCGGCCTCGACACCGCGCGTGAACACCGGCAACTCTCGCGCGAGCCCCGGCAGCACCGGCGCGCCACCGGACGGCTCGGACTCGGAGCCGGCACCGGCGAAGGCTGCCGCCAGCAGCGCGAACGGGCCGCCGTCGCCGTACAGTTCGATGAGCCGCAACAGATCCGGAATGGACAGCGACAGGGCCCGGGCCAGGGTCACGGTGCGCACCAGCGCGGACAGATTCGCCAGGTTCAGCACCTGATCGGGTGTCACCGAACGCGGCCCGGTGGTCAGCGCGGCCAGGTCTGCGTCGGTGATCTGCAGGACGCCCATCAGCGCCGCGGTGACCGGTGCCGCGGTGATGCCGCCGACCACGTTCAGCTCGGCGCGATCCGGGCGCAGTGCGAACGGATTCGGCACACCGGGTTCGGTGGTGACGACTGCGGGATCAAGGAACAGTCGGTCGAACAGCGGTGGCTCGGAATCGCTTGGGTAGACCCAGGTTTCGATCACGTTGTAGAAGGTGAGCACCTCGTCGACCGGAAGATCCAGTCGTGCCGCCATCCGCCGTATCGCGTCGATGCCGCGCAATGTCGTGCGATCGAGCCGACCGCCGTTGTTGGCACCGAGGATCGCGCGATCGAGCTGCGTGGCCGGCCAGCCGAGAGCGCGCTGGAGTCGGACGAACCGGTGTATGCGGTCCAGGGCACCGATGTCGAGCCCGGTGAGCACCATCCTGTCGGTGTTGTAGGGCTCTGCGGGCGTCGGCGAGATCTTCAGCGCGCCGGTCGGATTCACGAATCGGGTTTCGAGCAGCCGGGTCAGCTCGGTGTACCGCATCGATCCCACGTCGAGGATCTTGCGAACGGTATCCAGCTCGTGCAGCAGATCGGCCGTGGCAGGCCGGCCCCAGAATTCGGCGAGCGATCGGGGCGGAGTCAGCTGTTCGCCGACGATGATCTGTGCCGCGACCGTGGCGAGACCCAGACGCTCATCGGTGAGCAGATTCGGCGAATCCGCTGCGGCGCCGAGGGTTTCGAGCAGGGCGTTCCGCGTCGCACCGGCGCGCGCGAGGTAGACGTCGGTCTGCTCCCGGTACAGGTCGAACGGCAGATCCCAGGGGAATACCGCCGAGCGCAGCATGTCGTAGGCGCCCGGATTCACATGCTGGGGCTGCACCCGCAGCGTCGCAGCGTCGCCGCTGCTCTGCCGCTGCTCGCTCGGTACCGCGCTGCCCGGCGCGACCGCCGATTCGAGCAGTTCGTTGATCAGATCCACATACGGAAGGCTGAGATCGGTGTTGTCGTCGCCGAGTTCGATATCGGCCAGATCCGGTCGGCGGACGTACAGCGCATTGGCCACCGGGCCTTCGTCCTGATCGTTGCCGCCGCCGAGCCGCCGCAGGAAATACAGCAGATCGACGAGGTAGGCGGGCTGGCCGTAGACCGACCGCGAGGAAGCGAACGTGCCGTAGTCGGCCGAGCCGAACAACTCCTCCCAATCCGGAATCGGCTGTGTCGAGGGATCCGCGGCGCGGGTCGGCAGCCAGGACACGTCGAAATGCGCGGCCTGACGGAAGTCCGCGAGCAGATTCGCCGCGGTGGCGTGCACCTCGGTCGCGCGGGCATGGATGCGGTGGGCCTCGTCCTCGTCGACGGTGCCGGAGACCATGCGCGCGAACATGTCCGGACCGAGTTCGGCGACCGACCGCGCCGAGGTGAGGCCGTTGTCGCGCAGAGCCTGCATGGCGTCGAAGCGCCGGGTGATCTTGAAGGTGCGCTGGATCTCACCGAGTTCGCGCTTGGTCAGCTCGTCGGCCACCGCCGTCGCGGTGACCGGTGTGCCGAGTATCTCGAAATCGGGGTTGTCGGCGAGGAAGCGTGCCGCCGGGGTGTCGACATGTTCGGCGCGAGCCGACATTTCGTGCGCCAGATGGGATGCGGGGAAGGCGTCGATCACGCGATCGTGCAGCCGCTGCGCGTAGGCGGCGGAATCCTCGGCGGCCGAGGTCGCGGCCGATGCGGCGGGAATACCACCGCCGCGTTCGATCAGCCCCGCCCACCGCGTCTCGAGGGTGACCAGCTCGCGCGGGTGCTTCAATCGCCCGGAGTCGAACTCGCCCAGCAATTCTCGCACCAGCGGCAGGTTGTTTTCCGTAAGGTCGCGCAGCTGCGTGGCCAGCCGCAGTCGCTCGAGATAGGGCGCGGTCGCATCGTCGGGCACGAGCCCGGTCGCCGTCTCGCCCACTGCGCCCGGATCGTCGAGATGCACGGCATACAGACGCTCGCGGGCGTCACGGTCCGGCACCGCCACGACGAACAGTTCGCCTTCCGGCGTGGGTTTCGTGTCCGGGTCGACCGCCGCCGCGATATGCCAGGCCCGCACCGCATCGGCGAAAACTGCTGCGCCATCCGCGGATTCGATCACCGCGTCCACCGCGGCCGCGTCGAGAGCCTCGGCGATCTCGATCGGGCGCCACCGGCCGAGCGCCACCGGATCACCCGGAAGACCCCGTCGGGCGGCACCGTAGAACAGTTCGGCCGGCAGGCCGGTCTCCTCGGCCGCTCGGGTGGCGGCCACCAACGCCCCGACCTGCCCGTCCTCGAACCGGGTCGCCCGCGCCAACGACCGGCAGTCGGCATCATCGAGACCACCGATCGAACCCCGTCGAGCAGCGGAGCGACCGCCGCCAGCAGCCGCGCGTATTCCGCCCTCAGATCGGGCGGAAGGTGCAGATCGACCCGCCGCTGACCCGTGCGCACAACAGCGGCCGCGGGCCGCCCGTCGACACTCACCCGCACCGTAAGCCCCACCGCCTCGGACGAGGCCGAGTAATCGACCCGGTATTGCCCGTCAGCACCGGTAATACATTCGCCCAGCGGAACTTCCGACCGCAGCCGCCGCTCGAAGACCGAAACTTCCACGCCCCCGGCGAGTCCACCGTTCGAATCGCGCACGGTTCCGGCGACCACCATACGGTTCCCGACAGTCACTTCGGATGTCATTACTACCTCTTGTTCGTCTCGTCGTATATGTCGGTTTGTTCTCAGGCGGCGGGTCCGAAGATGGGCCTGCCGTTCAGATAGACGGCGCCACCCTTCTTCTCGTATGTGCCGGAACCGAATGCCGGGTTATAAGCGGGGATCGACGCGCCCTCGGGCAGCTTGTTGAAATCGGTGATGACCGTTCCGCCGGGCACGTACTTCAGTTGCCCGTCGGGATTGAGATCGCGGCCCTTCCACAGTGACCAGAGCTCCGCTCCTACGCCCAGCAATCCGAGGCCGACACCGAGTACGGTGTTCAGGCCGCCGACGACCTTGTCGAATTTCACCCCGGCCGTGGGTGCGACCGTCGGCGCTTTGGGGGCGGGTGTGGGTGAGTTCTGCGGGCCCTTCAATTCCACAATGGGCTCATGGGCTTTCGGCGGGCCCATCTCCATGGGCAGGGTGCCCTGTTCCGACGGGGGTGCGGCCGGTGCGGCAGGTGCGGGCGTCGCCGGTTTCGCCGATTCGGCGTGGGCTGCAGTTTCGGGAAATGGCGTGAGGGCGTTCTCCTTCGGCGGCTGGGTGTTCTTGAACTCGGGCTGTTCGAAAGCATCCGAACGGGCCGGATGTGGATTCGGCGGCGCATTTTTGGGCGCATGCGGATCAGCGCTCTTGACCCGCTTGTACTCACCGGCCGCCTGGGCGGCCTTGCCCGCCGCCCGGTCCTCGGTCGCACCCAACCGCCTGTTGTCCGAGTAATCCTGGGCGTACACCGGCCCCGTCTCGCCCGCCCGGGTCAGCACGAACGGCTTGATATGGCCCGCGTCCACCCTGCGCGGTCCACCCCACAGATCGGAGGCCTTCTGGAGATTGAAGCGATCGATGTCATCGATCCCTCGCCCGGTCCGCGACGCGGTCACATTCTGGTGGTAGGGCGTACTTTCCCAGAATCCCATCTGGGGATTGCGCAGTGGTCCTTCTTTGGCCGCGTGGCCGTTCGGATCGACCAGGCGAATCGGATTGTTCCGCACATAGGCGAACAGATTCGTGCCGTCGACGAATCCGGCCGAATCGGCGGCGGTCCAGCGCCCGAGCCAGGAGGCGTAATAGCGTGCACCGCAATAGTGCAGCCCTGTTTCGGCGTCCCTCTCCTTTCCGGTGAAGCGGTAGCGTTTGAGGCTCGTCTGGGCCACGCTCGTCGAAGAGTGATAGGCCGTGGTCCCGAGCGGGTGGTACTCCTCGTAGGACAGCAGCGCGGCATGCTCGTCGAGCTCGACGGTCGAGGACTCCAGATGGTCGGCGAGCTGGTAGCGCTGCGCCGGGTCCGGATTCGGCAGGGCGACACCGTTGTCCACCACGGTGGTCTCCACCAACGCCACCCTGCGAGTGCCGTCCATGACATGCAGGCTTTCGCGGCGCATGCGAACGGCTCCGGCAACCGCGCGCTGGTAGATCTCGTTGCCACCCAGATAGATCCGCGTATCGGAGGTCGCATTGGCGCGCACGGTGGCCCGCACCCGCTGGCCGGTCCCGTCGTATTGGTAGTAGGCCGTCCCACCACCACCCAGA
This sequence comes from Nocardia sp. NPDC102475, assembly GCF_055584605.1. Lineage (NCBI taxonomy): Bacteria > Bacillati > Actinomycetota > Actinomycetes > Mycobacteriales > Nocardiaceae > Nocardia > Nocardia sp. NPDC102475. The sequence continues at coordinate 22,227 of NZ_JBVJLS010000041.1, forward strand.
TCCGCTCGCACCAGCCGGTTTTCGGCATCCCAGTCCATGGTCCGCAGATGCGGCATCGAGGTGATGTTGCCGTTGGCGTCGTGGGTGTAGGTCGCCGAGAACCGGTCGTCGGCATCGCCGGGCAGGCTCGTGGCGAGCATGCGGTTGCTGTCGGTGGCGTTCGAGTGGCGACGGGTCCAACTGCCGCCGGTGGCGGTGTGGGCCACGCGGGTGAGGTTGCCGCTGTCGTCGTAGCCGTAGGTTTCGAGATAGGCGCGCAGCGCGCTGCTGTCGTTGACGTGCGGGATCGGGGCCTGAGGTGGGTCGGCGGGGCCGGGCTGGGTTGTCTGGCCGATATGTTCGCGACCGGTCGCGGAGGTCAGGCGGTAGATCGGATCGTAGGTGTAGGTACGGGTGGAGCCGACGGCGGCATTGTCGAAGAAGACCGTCGGCACCGAGGGGTCGGCGGTGATGCTGATGTTGCCGACGGGGTCGTAGGTGTAGCGCAGGGCCTGCAGCACGGTGCCGGTACCGGTCGTGTCGATGCTCGACAGGCGGAACGTGTCGTCCTCCTAGCGGTATTCGGTGACCGCGCCGCAGCCCAGGGCGATCCGGGTGCGTTGACCGCGGGCGTTGTAGTCGATATCGGTGACGAACGCCGTCCAGTCGGCGGCCCCGCGCACCCGGGTGTCGATGCGCTCCAACAGATTCGCCTCGTTGTAGGCGGGCCGGGTGATGCTGCCGTCCGGGCCGGTGATCGCGGTGGGACGGTTGAGCGCGTCGTAGGTGGTGCCGGTCGGGTAGGCGGTGGTCTCCAGCAGTCCGGATGCCACCGTGAGCGCCCGTTCCGGCTCGTCCACCCCGGCCAGTACGGTCCAGTCCGGCTCACCCAGCGGGTCCGCGGCCAGCCGGCGCTCGGTGGTCAGCACATTGCCCTTGAAGTCGGCCGCGACCGTGCGCACCACACCCGCGCCGTCGAAGATCAGGTACGGTCGCGTCCGCAGATTCGCCGCGGCACCATCGGCCGCCACCTCGCCGTAGTAATAGCGCAGCCGCAGTCGCTCCGCGCCCCCGGCGAGCGTGGCGTAGGAATGGGTCGGGCGATGCAATTGGTCGTAACGCCACCGTGTTTCGGTGCCGCGACCGTCCCATCCGCGTACCGGCTTGCCGGTGACATCGAGCAATGTCCAGCGTTCGCCCGCATCCGCGGACCGGGCATGGGCGGAGTGCCCGAGCATATCGAAGTCCTGGGCGAGCACCCGGATGCCGCGCGGATCGTAGATCTCGCGCTCCAAACCCTGGATGTCGCGAACGACTCTGGTAGGCAGCAGCTTTCCGATGCCGTTGTCGGCGATCGTCACATACGCCCGCCCGAGGGCATCGAAGCGCGCCTCGGTGGGTGTCCGGCCGTGCGATTCGGTCACCCGCGCCGCCAGGTATCGGGCATCGGCGGGCGGCAGCGTGATCCGCGTTGTGTACCAGTCGCTTTCGAACAGCGTGTCGTTGCGATCCCAGTCCTGCCGCGACCACACATCGAAGACGACGCGCTCGAGCGATCCGTCGGGATGGTCGGTGCGGACCGGCCGGCTCAGCGGATCGTAGGTCACCACCACGGTGACTCCGCTCATGACCATCGCCGGTTCGCTGTCGAAACCACCGTCGGGGGCGAAGTACGGCTCGTACTTCTTGATCGGATTGCCCTTGTTGTCGTGGATCGTCCGGCCAGTGCCCACCCAGCGCGCTGTGCCGTCGTCGGCGGGTTCGGCCTGGACCTTCCGCAGGATGATGCGGCCGGTACCGTCGAGGTAGGTGTTCGACTGCTGTACCCGGCCGCTGGTGCCGTGCTGTTCGCGGGCGAAGGTCCGGAAGGTGACCGGCCGGACCGCGAGGTCGTATTCCAGCCAGGTGGTCGGGCTGTCGCCGGGTGCGGCTTCGTCCGAGCCGACATCCAGCGAATCACCCTCAGCCGCACCGGCTTTGCCCATGACCGCGGTCGCGACGACCAGGCCGAGCGGATCGAAGCGGACCCCGGTGCGGTTACCGTTGGGGTCGGTGAGCAGCCACGGCTGCAGCACCCGGTAATTCAGTCGCGCCGAGCTGGTGTTCTCGAGCGGATCGGTGGTACCCACCTGTCGCAGGGCATGCGGGTCGTAGGTGATGCGCCAGCGCGCATCGAACGGGTCGACCTCGGCGATCGGCAGGTAGAAGCGTGCGGGGTCGAACACCTGCCTGCCCGACGGCACCCACCACACCCTGTCGCGCAGCAGATATCCGGCGTCGGTGAGTGTGGCATCGGAGACCCGGTTGCCGTACAGCTTGCCCACCTGACCGTCGGCGAATACCTGCCGGTAGGTCCGCCACGGCAGCAGCGGTACGGCGGACGAGCCGAGCGGAAGTTCGGTGGCCGCGTCGGCGGAGGCGTAGCTCTGCTGGGTGCATGCGATCAGTCGGCGTTCGAAGCCCGAGCCGGAAAGCTCGTTCTGATAAGGGATTTCGTGTTCCGCCGCCGCGGTGAGCGCGTAGCGCAGCTGCTGTTCGGTGAGCAGCGAGCCGGTCCAGTACAGTCCGCCGATCTCGTAGACGCGGGCTTCCACCGTGATGCCGACGCGGCGGCGATCCACGGCGTCGACATCGTGGACGATCCGGTGTTCGGCGGCCGTCACATACATCCGCTGCTGTTCCGGATCCGCGGTGAGAGTCGTTCGGGGATAGGCGATCTCGGCCGTCCTCCGCACGCTGCCCCACTCGTCCACCTCCAGGGTGACGGTGTGCCCGATACGCGGATCGTCGATGTGGCGTTCGGTGTGGATGCTCAAGGTCTCGCCGGGATCCACGGCGACCACCGCGTACCCTGCATCGGCACGCCGCTGCAGGATCCGCGGCCGGTAGGTGGTCTCGGTGATTGCGTACGGTTGCCCGAGTTCACCCGGGGCGTCCTCGCTGTAGGTCTCCTCACGCAGCACATGGCCGCGCAGGGCCCGGGCGGCCTCGCGTTGTTCGTCGGTGGTTCCGGTGGGCAGTGGGGTATCGGTGAGCGTGAAAGCGCTTTGGTAGGGCCAGTATTCGGCGGCGAACCGGGCGGCGATGTGCTCGCCGTCGAGGTACCAGCCCGTGTGCTGCCAGCGTTTGACGACCGCCGGTGGCTGATGGGCCCGATCACCGGGACTCGAGTAGGTCAGCGCATCGCGCCGTTCGAGTAGCCGAAGCCGCGGAATTCGCGCTCGACGCCGTCGTAGTAGCCGTGCCGGTAGCGGTAAGTCGTGGTGAGCGTGGTGTCGGCCACCTCGTCGCGCACCTCGACCGCGGACACCACCTGTACCGGAAACGGCAGCCGTGTCGCCCAGGGTCGGTTCGCCGCCCGGTCGGCGAGATACTGACTAGTGGACGAGGTGTAGGTGATGCGGGTGCGCAGACCGCGACAGTTGTCGACCGCGGCCAGCAGATGCGGTTTGCCCGCGGCCATCAAATCGACGTAGCGCACCTGCGGTTCACCCTCGGGCCTGGGCTCGGCGATCACCACGCACGCGGTGCCCGCGCCGAGCAGATCGGTGACCGTGGTGGTCGCCAGCAGATCCGGTGGCACCAGGGTGTCGATCCGCTCGGGCGCGCTCCAGCCGTTGCCGGATTCGTTGAACCACAGCCGAATTCCGTCGGATCCGAGATAGATCAGATCGGTCGGTGCGCTGCCGTCGATATCGGCGAGGCGGATCCGGCGCTGATCGAAGCGATCGGGATGGTCGAATACGGGTGCGTTCGCCATCGTGATCTTTGCACCGAAGCGGCCGTAGCCCAGATTGGGCCAATAGGCGATCTCGCCGTTGCGGATCCGCACCAGATCGGTGAGCCCGTCACCGGACATATCGGCGAGATAGACGCTCTGCTCCGGATCGGCGAACACCAGCAATGGTCCGCGCTCCTCGTCGGCTTCCGGCAGCGTGCGGTACCCATCACCGAAACCGTCGTAACCGGCGGACGGGTGCCAGGTGAAACCTTCACTGCCGGTGAGCAGGACATCGGCCAGGCCGTCACCGGTCAGATCGACCAGCCGCAGATTCGCGTCGTCCCACTCCAGGACCGGCAGGCTCGCAAAGGTCGTGAAGTCCGACCAGCCGCCCTCGGCGGTGCGGCGATGAAATCCGGGCGTGGGCCCCGACAGCTCGGTCAGTGTGGCGCCGCCGTCGCCAGCCAGATCCAGCAATTGCGCTGTGCGAGAACGGGGCGCACCGAGCGGAAACGGATCCACCACCTGGGCTGCGGCCAGCACACCGCCGCCGCGATTGGCCCGGTAGTACCAGGCGCCGTCCTGTTCGGCGAGGATTCCGGCAATACCTTCCCCGTCCAGATCGGCCCACCGGTACCCCGCGTCCAGCCGCACCGGGGCGGTACCGGGTTCGCCGACCACCTCCCGCGCCACCCCCGCTGCGGTCCGGGCAATGTAGTCGAACCGCAGCGATGGCAATGCTTTTCGCGTGTAGGCGTCGCCGGTGCGCAGATATCCGGCATGGGTGACCTCGACCAGTTTCGTGGCCGCCGAATCGGATTCGTGGGTCAGATCGGTCGAGGCGACCAGGACCGAATCGGGACCCAGCTCCGGGAAGTGGTGGAACATCAGGATCCGCCGGCACAGGCGGTAGGTCCGGATGTCGAAACCAGATCTGGTGCTGGAGAACGGATCCCGGCGCATCGGCCACACGGCGTCCTCGACCGGAGTGGGTGCGGCGCCGGTGTGGTCGCCATAGTCGAACACCGCCTCGAGGCGGAAATCCGATTGTCCCGGTGTGGCATTGGCATAGCGGATGCGCTTGAGGTAGCGGTTGACCAGAGTCCGATTGCGCTCGTAAGGCACCGCGGTGTCGACACCGGCGCGGTCCTCGGCCTTGTATTCGTAGCGCACAAGGTTGCCGCGATCGTCGGCAGTGGATTCGAGCAGCCATCGGAAGGTGTGCGACGGATCGGCCGGATCGTCGATGCGCGTCTCAGCGGTGGCGCCGAAGACGCTGACGACATTGTCGCGGGAGATCATCCGCCAGTGCGTGGCGCCGGACGTCCGGTCTCGTCGCCGTTCGATGAGCGCGTAGAGCCCCTCGGTGCGCGGCCTGTAGGCGATCACCTCGAAATCGCGCTCGGTGCGCGGCGGCGGAAATTCGGCCGGGACCAGATCCTCCGCGCCGGTCAGCTGGAAGATGTCGGAGTCGTCGAGGTAACGCGGAATCCCCTTGTCGGTCCTCCGCGAAATCGACGGTACGGCCAGCGACCAGCCGAGACCGAACGGGCCGTTGCCCGAACCGGAGTCGTAGTCAAGCGACAGCTGCGGCGTCGTGCCCTCCCGCCCGGCTGTCAGCGCCACCGGCACCGACAGCGCCGCGGTGCCGGTGACCGGATTGGCCGAGAACTGCTCCCCCAAATCCCGGACCGCGCCGCCCGCTTTGGGCAGCGACAGTGACGGCAGATCCCGATTCGGCTCGTCGCCGGGCGGCGCAGCGTCGGTCGGGTGGGCTTGTTCGGACACCATCGTGTCGACTCCTCTGGGCAGGTCAGTACGCTGTGTGCAGTCTTCGGTCTGCTGGTTTCACGGAGCTTTCACCGGCACTTCACGGCCGTGCGTCCTGTGTTCGGTAGCGCGCGGGCCGCGACGCCGCCGATACTGATCTCGTTCGTATTGGGGCTATTCCGACGTGGAGTGCCATGCGAGATTTGCCGCCCACGAGGTCCGGCGGCGGATTCGCTCGTCAAGGCGCTGTACGACTGGCTGAGTCGTGCGATCGAAGCTCAGATCGAAGGCGGTGATCATCAGATCCTCAGCCCCGACTTGCACGCAATAGGATCGACCCGCTTGGCCGGTACAAACCGCATAGTGATCAAATCGGGCATCGGCTCTCCTCTACCATGAGCCAGTTGGCTCGAATCCTTTGTCGTACAACGATTTCTGAACAGACGCCGAACCGTCACACTGCATCCCGAGCGAATTGACCCTGATATCGCCCGGTAGCCATCGACCCAGCCAGCGCAGGCAGCCGACATCAGCGCCACCCGAGTAGCGCGATACTCGAATAGATGTCGGGCCGGTGGATGGACCCGCAGTACACCCAGCCCCGGAGTCGTCACCAGACTCAGCTGTGGAGTCATCTCGGCTCACCCCGGGCTTTTGCGCGCCACCAGCACCGTCACATGTGCGATGCCGGTGACCGGGTTGACCGTCGACTATTTCCGTGGGCGTTCCAGCGCCTCCTCGACCGCGGCCAGCGCGTCAACAGGAGTGCGGTTCGCGCCGTGCACATCCTTGCCGAGCTGGGGCCACCCGTGGCCTTCCGGCCCACGCAACTGGATCCAGATGTCGCGGGTCTTTTCCAGTAATTCGCGCTGTTCGGCCTCGTTAAGTGCGGACATGAATTCCTCCTCTATTCCCACGCCGCACGCCGCGGCGAAATCCTGTGGCGACATGCCATTGGCGGCGTTCATGTCGCAAGCACCGAACGGTGGGCAGCCCTCGGGCAGACCACCACCGAAGCCCTGGCCGTCGGTGTATTGATGCGCGATCTGACCAGGCAGATTCGGGTTACAGCCGTAACCCGAGCCGATCACCCGCAACCCATCGGGCCGGTCGGACCACATACCGTGGAAGTCACCGCGGTTGGCATAACCGATCACCCGCCGCCGATCCCCCAGCCAATCGGCGACATTCCAATAGGCACAGTTGATTCCATCGGACTGATCGCCACCGGGATTGCCACCGGATTCGACATCGATCATCGCGATCATCCGCGGATGCGGACCACCCGCCCGCTCGACCACCTCCCGGTGGGTACACACCGTGTCGAGCCAGTTCGGCCGCCAGTAGAAGTACACGATGAAACACGCCAACCGACCCGAATTCACTGCCCGGCAAGCCCATTCATAGTTCACCGCAAAGTTCGGATCACGGAACGTGCCGTCGTTCGACCGGAAACTCAGAATTCCGTACGGATAGGAATCGTCCACCGGCGCCTGAAAATACGACACATCAGCGAAAAGACTGTCGACCATCTGATCTCCCTCGATTTCGTTACCGAAACTTCCCCCGAGCCGTCGCGCCGTCGATCACCCACCCAGCTCAGCGCCATAAAACGTCGAGCGGGAGCCGGAAACCTCTCTCTGTAATAAGGAACTCCTATGCCCGTGCGACGCGATGGACCAATGATGGAGCCGATCAGCCCGCCGCAGTAGTCACCGGTCGGATGAGCGGACCGGGCGTTCCATTTGCCGGACCACAGGCGAAAAGACACACGTGCTCGGTTGGTTGTGTTATCTGCACGGGGACAGACGGTGACTGAAGCGACGATGGAAAGACATCTGCTGGGGCCGTGCGTGCTCGAGTGGGCACCCATCCGACAAAACCCAGACGCCTGCCAAGCACCCGCCGCGCGCTGTCCCCCCGCCAACTCACACAGATCAACCACGTCGCCGCGACAACGGGATCAAGTCCCCTCTCGCGCACTACTCGAGCACGTTCACCCCTTGCTCGGGCCGTCGGACGTGGCCCAGATGCGACAGCAACGCCACTCGCAGCACACAGTTCCGTCACCAATGACACATCTGCGTGGCTCCCGTGGCAGTCGTGATCGCCGGGATGCCCCGGTCGCATGGTGATTCGGCTGGTCAGAGGGAATGCGCGCGAGCGCGCGACATTGGATGTCACTGCCCGATGCCACGCGGCCGGTGCGCGTTATTTCACGGCGAGGCGGAATTTCTTTGGGGCAGCGCAGGTTTGGGTCGCGATGCCGATCTCGGTGAGCTTGACCAGCGCGTATAGATATGCGGGTCTTCGGCCGCGTATGGTTCAGTGACCGTTCACGGGGGAACGATGATCTTCGGCCCGCAGGCGGCTCACATCGAGGGCCATGTCCATCAGTGAGATGTCGGGCAGGGTGCCCGGTTCGATCATTGTCGAGAATGGCGCACGACGCTTGCCGTACCGCGATGAGTGAAGCTTGCTGCTGTTCACCGCGGCCGTGGTCGCGACCGTTTCTCGCTGGTCCCGAGTCGCTGCTTGGCTGCTTCGGCCCGGATACGATCGATCTGGTCTTCGGGAACGAGTTCGATGATGTCGCCGCGCGACGTGATCGCCAATTTTCGGAAGATCGCCGCCATCTGCGCGTCGATTGTCTTACAAGAATTCCCTCTGCGTGTAGCGATCGCAGAGTTCGTCCATCCTGCCGCCGCCAACGTCGCCACCTGCTGCTCGGCGGCCGACAGCTCGTGCCAGTGTGAGGGACTGTCCCGTCTGGCGGGATGGTGCATCGGAAGCCTGTCCACGGACAGCATGCCCAACGCCAGTCGCTGCACCTCGCTCAGTTCCGAACGCAAGAGGGAGCCTTGTCGCTGCCCGGTGGCGAATTCATCAGGCCTGAGCACCCCACGGGCGACATCGATCGACTTGCTCGTTTCGTCGGCATAGGGCCCCAGATCGCCCTTGTCAAAACCCAGCGACGCTCGCAACGTTGCGGCCCCGCCGGCGAGTTGAGCGATTTCGGTGGCCAATGCACGGAGCTCAGTACGGTCGGCGCTTCCGGCCGCATTCATATCACTGATAATTTGCGCCAACGACCACATCCGTATATGCACTCCCCACAACTCACCCCAATGGTCGTGTGCCTGAAGGTGGTACAACAGCGCGCTACGCCCGAGGGGCAACGCCTCAGTCGGACTACCGTACTTGGTCAGGGTGATCGCCCGCGCCATCTCTGCCCAAGCCTTCGCCCACTTTGCGCCGGACGCGGTAGCGCAATCTAGGTGGCGTCGGGTGATCTGCAGGGCCTGCTCCGCCGATCCTACGAACCCCGCAGACCAAGCCTCGACATCCGAGCTCCTATCCTCGCCACCGTGGTCGCCCAGGACATGGAATTTTTCGCGGGCGCGGGTGAACGCCGTGAGCGCTCTGCGGTCGCGGCGTGCAATCGCAAGTTCCGCGGCCCATAGGAATTCGACCGGAGCGGGAAGACCGATGTCGATTTCTGGATGCTCCCGCCAGTCGTTTCGGATTTGCGGGTCGGAAAGCGAAACGGTCACGCATTCTTCGAGCATGAGTTCGGCGTCGTTGTTCTTGCCCCGAAGTAGGTCCTGCCACCCGATCATGGCCATGGCTTTGATCTGCAGGTCAGTGGGCTGTGGGGTCAGCATGCGGGTTGCCTGGAGCGTGCGTTCGGTCCACAGGCGCATTTCTCGGAACGAGCCTTTGACTATCGGCATGAAAATCAAGCTCAAGGAAATTTCCATGCCGACTGTCGGCTCGCCCGAGGTCAGGCTTGTCTCGATTGCCCTGACGAGATTGTCCCATGACGCGCGAACCCAGTCCAACAGCCCTTGCCCGGCCGGGCTGGACCTATTGAGCTGCGCCGCAACAATTCTCTCTCGATAGTATCGGCGATGACGCTGCGCAAACTTTTCGGACTCGTCGGCTTCGCGGGTCGAGTGTTCGTGCAAACGTTGGCCAGCGAACACCCGGACGCTTTCCAACAGAGAGTATCGCACCGTGGTTGGCGTGATGTGGGCGGTTACGAGCGACTGGTCGACCAGGCGCTCCAGCACGCCTTCGACATCCTCGGGCGGTAGCCGACCCGACGAGCTTCTGTCGCTCGACAGACTCCCCTCATGTGAGGGGGCGTCCGCGCAGACGGCCTCGATGGCTTCCAAGTCGACGCCGACATCCGCAACAGAATTGGTGTCGTCGTCGGGGTTGGTGTCGTACCCGGCAGCGAAGACCGACATTCGGTCGAGAAGCAATTTTTCTTGATCCAGGCACAGGTTATAGGACCAGGCGATGGCATCACCGACCCCGCGGTGCCGCGGCTCTGCTCCGACGCGGGGCCCTTGCCATCGCAGTCGTTTGTCGGTGACCTCACCACTGAGTTCTTGAATGATTATCGCCAATGGCTGCCGTGACAACCGCGCCGCCGCCAGTCGGATATACAGCGGATGATTGTGCATATGACGGCAAATCAAGGTCGCCTTGTTGACATCGTCTCTGTCGACTATAGGTCGACCGGTGAGTGCGGCGCGTTGACGAAACAAATCCAAAGCCTGCTGCTGTGACAGCGCGGGAACCGTCTCCACATGCTCGTCCATCCACCCCACTGCCTCCCGACTGGTCGCGAGGATCGTCAACCCCGGTACCGCCTCCAGTAACTCCGCGATGACCTGACCAGCGCCTTCGAGCACATGTTCGCAGTTATCCATCACCAGTACCGACTGCAGAGTCCGCCCCACGTCGTCGGTCGCGGTCAACCTGTCGACGAGCGCATCCCACCCGGACCGCCCCGAAAAGTCGGTATCGACCACCGCGTGAGCGGCTTCCTCCTCGACCGCGTCCGCGTCTGAGCCCTTGACCAGCCGTGCCAGCCGCACCCAATAGACTGGCGGCCGACGCGTCTTGCGGAATCGGCGGATGGCCTCGGTGGCAAGTCGTGTTTTCCCGATACCCCCGGGGCCGGTCAGGGTGATAAGCCGCGCCGCGGACAGCAACAACTCGATAATGCGGTCCAACTCCGGATCTCGGCCAACGAAACGATCCGTTGCCGCAGACTCATCCCCCGTCCGCGCCCCGCGCTGCGCCGACATACCAATAGAGCATAGTCGCCCTCTGCATCATTCGCCGACGAATGCCTCCGCGAAATGTGGTGAGCCCGCACCTGCACAAACGCCTTGGGCTTCATTCGGCCGGGCAGAGAGCGGCGTTTCGCGGTCGCTGGACGTCAGCCTCTCGAGGGCGCCTCCGGCTGCCACGAGAGCGGCCCGATCTGGAAGCGTGATCAGCGAGGAGCGGCGCAGTTGGCGACCCACTGCACGCCCACGTGCGAGGCTCCCGCCTTGGCCGATGCCGCGCTGCGTGCTACCGATCGTTCGCTACGAGACGCCTACTTTCGGATCAGGCGGCGGATTGATCGTGAAGCACCTATTCTGCTCCCATTTGTCCCGTAAGGGAGCCTCTGTGCGGATTGAGCCAACTGGACACGGCTTTCCAATCTTCCGGTGTCATTCGCGTGTACGGCTCTTTCTCCAACACGAAACAGTGCATGTGCCGACGTCGATAGCGATCCATTTTCGAGGAAAATAGTCGCCCGCATCGAGAGCAATATACTTTTATCATTACCTACCGATCGGTTGTCATTCCCTATCAGTGCCGTCGACTACTCCACCGAAAGACCGACACCTTTCCCCATGTCGAGGTCCACGTCATTGTGAACTGCTTCGGCGCCATTGCCGAGCAGCGGAAGCGAAGAATGCCGCCACCTCGAAACATGCGAACAAATCTGTCTAAATATGGGCCCATCAGATGCAGTAGAACCAGCTTGTCTTCGTCGATCAAGTCTCTCGGTTCGCGAGCCTATTGCAGTCTCAGCTTGCGCATTTCATTCCAGTTTTCGACAGCAGTAGACCTCCATTTCCGCTCCAGCTCCGCCGCTCGCAACACCGGTTTCTCTCTCTCGACCTCGTTTTCGGCATGCGCAGCAAAATCCACCAGATCTATCCAGCGTTGAAAGTCGGCTTTCAGTTCGTCTTCGACCTTGGAGTCCATTTCCATCTCCTGATTTACAGATATTATTCTTCCTCTTCAGCGCAGCTTCGACCGTTCGGAACGCGCATTTCAATCGACATGCGGGGTTCGACTTCGCGTCTTCTGATTCCACTCGTCCCCAAAGGTAGTCGTAGACGCCGCGCTCGCATTTCGAGCACCATTTCCGCATAACCCTCACGCGCCTGACCCAAATGCGACCACGCCTGATGCCGCAGTTCGGCATCCGTTGAATGCAATACCGTCCGCCAGGCATCAGCGAAGGCCATGGCAATGTGGCTTATGACCTCGCCGAGCGAGTGGGTGTGCATGCGGGCCACGTTCATTCGCGGCACATTGCTCGCTGCCCACGCATCTATCTCGCCCACAACTAGATCGATCTCCGCCCGCACCTTCTCGCAATCGAAGTTTCTATGCCTCGACGCCCGGTCGAGCTTGTGTAGTATCAGTTCAGCGTGGAGATCGCCGAGCTCTCGTGCCCAGCCGACAAGAGCAAAGCCGCTTTGCAGGTGACCCGAGATCGCCTGAATCAGCTGATCGGGCTCCAATAGCGGCACCATCCATGTGTGTGGCGCTTGGCCGCCCGACTGCGCCGAATCGAATGCATACTCGTTCAGATACATCGCACACCTCCTCGTCTCTTCAGCTTGAACTTCTAAGGGGGGCGCCACACATCAGGAGGCTTCGAATTTTTGGCAGCGAGCCTGTCGACCTATCTATCTATGGCGCGCGCATGACAGGATTGGAAGTCATAGCGAGCAGTAGCGGCAGGCCACGGTACCGGCTCATCCCCCACACACTTCACGAAGTATCCAGCGGAAACGCGCTCAAACCGCGGTGATTCACCTTTCCCCCACGCTGAATATCCCGAAGAAATCTACGTTGAACCCAGCATTCGTGCTGCCGTCGATGGATGTTTTTGCCGACGCGAATATGACCCCGTCCGGCCCGAGGGCCGGACGGGGTCTTTATGCCCTGCCGAATGCTGCTGCAGTCGTCCGGACTACCTACTTCGTGGGCACCACTGGTGGCTGGTTGATGGTGGTGAAGTACTGGATCGCGGCACCGATCGCAACCGGGGCGGTGATGAGCAGCTGCCCCGCGACGGCGCCCAAGGCGCCGACCGCGATGATGCCGCCGAGGCAGCCGACGGCCGCGGCCGGGATGAACGCGCCGAACAGGCCGACGATCGCCGCCGCTGCGACGGTCGCGCCGGCGATGCCACCGAGCACACAGCCGACAGCCGCGCCGCCGAGGCCGCCGACCAAGGTGCCGAGCGTAGCGCCCATGGTGATCGTGCTGGTCATGCGGGACCAGGCGGCCTGCTCACGGTCATAGTCGGTCTTCCACGGCGCCTTGTCCTCGAACGGCAGCGCGACCGGCTTGTAGGCCGCGTGCGCCATGTCGAACTGCGGCGTCAGGGTCGCGGTACGGCCGACGATGTCGGCCGCGATCGGGAACTCGAAGTCGTCGACCCTGAATTTCAACGGCATGCCGGTGAGCACGGCGCCGCTGGCGGCCTTGATCTTGAAAACACCCTCCTCGACGACCATGGAACCAACATCGGTGGTGATGCTGGACTGGGTGCCGGTGGCGTGAGCCGTGAAGTCGACTGCGCCTTCCGGAGCGGGCTGCGCACCGACCGGTCCAGAGGCAATGCCGACGGCGGTGACCAGACCCGCCGTTACCGTTACAAATTTCCTCATCATTGTTCCTTTCTTCTCCGGTTCTTCTCCGGTTTTTCAGGGGAAGTGACCATTACGAATGCACCCCCCGCGTGCTGCAATCACAGCGGGCAGGTCGAATTCAAGGGTGTCCGACTAAGCGGTAGCGATAAACTGGCGATCGCTGATTCGATTTGGCATCAGAGTCCGGGTGAGTACTCACCTGCAGCGTGGAGGGCCAACCCCGAAATGACCGCCGCCAGAGACCGAAACGAGATTGTCCAAGCTCGCCATCAGGCCAGGTCTCGCCGATTTCTTGATTCGAGCGGCCAAGTGAAGAGTTGGTGCCCTTTCATTGCAGTATCGATATCGGTGGTCCGGGCAATGCCGCGCGCCAGACGATACAAACATTGTCGGCTGGTGCTACGACCGCACGTGCAACAACTCAACCCGGAACGTCATTCACGATGTCGACCGCGAGTACTGCTGCGCTACAACGAGTCTGCGGAGTTCGCCGACCGCGTCGCCGCAGTGCAGGCGTTCGTGCGCCTTTACCGTTGCGCCCGATGACAATTCGATAATGGTCGCGCCATCCAGGGAATCAGGCTCGAGCCGCTTTCCCTGCTGCGGTCTCCTCATGGCACATCCGCCCTCTGGCGCCGCGCAGCGATAGCTTCCGAATCGTGGATGGCAGTCACCCGTCCCTCCTCTTTGATCGGCGGGGTTACCTATTCGCTAACTGTAAGACTTTTGCTACGATTGTCAATATGGCAGTTCGAGGGATTCTGGTGGCAGTACTCGGCGCCGGAACCATGGGTGTCGGCATCGCCGTCACCGTTGCGAGGGCCGGGTATTCGGTGCTACTCGCAGACGTCAGCTGGGAGAGAGCTCGGTCCGGGGTGCAGGCCGCGGACGCGTACCTGTCGGAAAGTGTGCGGCGGGGCAAACTCGACCCGCAGCAAAGGCTCGCGATATCGGCACGCGTCCAGCCATGTGCGGAGATTGCCGCCATGCGGGACGCCGCGGTAGTGATCGAGGCAATCCCGGAGGATCTCGATCTGAAGGCTCACACGCTGCGGACTGTCGAGGCTGTGTGTGCCGATGATGTTTTGTTCCACACGAACACTTCGACATTACCGGTCACTGCTATCGCTGGGCGGATGCGGAGACCCGGCAACGTCGTCGGCACTCACTACTGTAATCCCGCACCGCTGATGTCTTTGGTCGAGGTCGCACCCGCCTGGCAGACCAGTGCCGTGGCCCTCGCGCGTACCGAAGACTTTCTTCGCAGTCTCGGCAAGGAACCTGTTGTTCTGAAGGACACGCCCGGATTGCTGACCAACTTTTTGCTCGTCCCGTTCGAAAACGATTGCGTTCGGGCGCTGGAAGCGGGATGGGGAACCGTTGAGGAACTTGATCTGGCGGTCACTGCCGGCGCCGGATTCCCGATGGGAGTATTCCGGCTGCTGGACATCGTCGGACTGGACGTACACCGTGCAGTGTCGCTGAGCCTGTACCGGCAGTTGCGCAATCCGCGGTTCGCGCCCCCACCACTGATCGAACGCATGATTGCCGCTGGCGAACTCGGCCGTAAGGCCGGGCGCGGCTTCTACCGTTACGGCGTAGGAGGTTTTGAATGACCACCGTGGGCATAGTCGGTGCGGGAACGGTCGGCTCGTATTTCGCTGCGGCGTGTACAGCGGCCGGGATCGCTGTGATCGTGGCCGATCTCGATCACGATCGCGCCTGTTCTCTGGTTCGAAGCCTGCCGGACTCCGAGCATGCGTCGGCCGTCGAATCCATCACGGATCCGGCCGGATTCGATGTGCTGGTGGAGGCTGTGCCCGAAGTGCGCTCCGTGAAGATCGACGTCCTCACCCAATTCACCGGCCGTGCGGATGCTCTGCTGGTCACCACTACATCGGCGTTCACAGTGACCGAGTTGGCTGCCACACTCCCCCAACCCGAACGACTGGTAGGAGTTCACGTGATGCCCGCGACACCGCACGGGAATCTTGCCGAGATCGCGGCGGGCTCACGCAGCGGCGAGGCATATGTCGCGAAGGCGCGCATGTTAGCCGCAAGCCTGGGATGGACTCCCCTGAATGTGCAGGACCGCCCTGGGCGGCTGACCCGGCGGCTCGTCCTCCCGTTCTTCCATCAGGTCGTTCAAGCACTCGATGACGGGCTCGCCTCCGCTGCCCATATAGACCGCGTTGTCACTCTGGGTTTGGGACATCGGCGCGGGCCGTTGGCAGTACTCGACAGCACCGGACTGGACGATCAACTCGCCACCTCTGAAGCGATCTTCGACGCAGTCCATGACCCGGCGATTGCGCCGCCGCCCTTGCTCGCCCATTTGGTCGCGGACGGCCATTTCGGCGACAAGACAGGTGCCGGTTTCTTTGTAGAGAAGCAACACTGAGTCATTCGGGCATCCCCTGCCCGGCTGACAGACGACCAAGTCATTCGAAATAGATTACGGCGCAAAATATCCCAAACCTGTCACGAAAATCGTCGACGACGCGGACGTAGTGCTCGAGTTCTACCGGTACCCGGCCGAGCACTGAATCCAATTGCGCACGACCAACCGATCAAGACAGCCTTCGCCACGGTGCGGTTTACGTACCATGTTCACCAGGGGCCGAGGCTCCCGTGCAGCGGGAATCGCCCGCCTGAAACGGCAACGGCCCCTGGCCTTTCGAGGTCCAGGGCCGTTGCCGTCGTTTACGGGTTTGGGCGTACCTGAGCGATCCATTGACATCCGTCGAACCACCCCAGGACCACTTCTCGGCGCGATGCGGCGGAGCGGCGATTTCGCGGCTTTGATGGCAACGACCGCGATCACCGAAAGGACCTGGATCAGCACATTGGCCGCTACGACTGGGCGGCCGGACGTATCACGCAAGGATCTACCAGGAGAGAAGGACGTCTTTCCTTGTTCATCGGGCTAGTCGGGGCTGATGACTACCAGAAGATCTCCGCCCTCAACAGCGGCAACGCTGGATATGGCAAGCCGCGTGACAGTGCCGCTCGTTGGGGCGGTGATCATGGCCTCCATCTTCATTGCTTCGATCGTTGCGATGGTCTCCCCGGCTTTCACCTGATCGCCCACGGCTACCGAGACCGATACCGTCCCCGCGAACGGTGCCGCGACGTGCCCGACGTCGTTCCTGTCGGCCTTTTCTGCTGCCGGGACTTCGCTGGCGATGGAGCGGTCGCGGACGGACACCGGCCGAAGTTGGCCGTTGAGGATGCACATGACGGTACGGAAGCCGCCCTCGTCGGGTTCGGAGATCGCCTGGAGACCGATGAGCAGTTCGACGCCTTTCCCGAGCAGCACACGGTGTTCCTCACCTTGGCGCAGCCCGTAGAAGAACTGGTAGGTCGACAGCTGCGACGTGTCGCCGAACCTGTCGCGGTGCTGCTCGAATTCCATTGCCGGGCCTGGGAATAGCAGCCGGTTGAGTGTAGTTTGCCGCTCCGTCGACGAGCCGGACAGTCCCTTCTCGTCCTCAGGGGTCAGTGTGGCTTCAGGCTTGGCGGGACCGCGGCCTTCGAGGGCCTTGGTGCGGAAGGGTTCGGGCCAGCCGCCGACAGGGGTGCCCAGGTCGCCGCGCAGGAATCCGATAACCGAGTCGGGGATATCGAACCTCGCCGGGTCGGCCGCGAACTCGTCGGCCGGGATATCTGATCCGACCATGTGCAGTGCCAGGTCGCCAACGACCTTCGACGACGGGGTGACCTTCACGAGGCGGCCGAGCGTGCGGTCGGCAGCGGCGTACATTGCTTCGATCTCCTCGAACCGGTCGCCGATTCCGAGGGCGATCGCCTGCTGACGCAGGTTCGAAAGCTGACCGCCGGGAATCTCGTGGGTATAGACACGGCCGGTGGGGGCCGGAATGCCGGATTCGAACGACGCATACATCTTTCGCAGCGCCTCCCAGTAGGGTTCGAGGTCGCACTCGGCCTGCAGGTCGATGCCGGTATCGAACCGAGTGTGGGCGGCTGCTGCGACTATCGCCGACAGTGCGGGCTGACTGGTGGTGCCGGCCAGCGGCGCGGCGGCGCCGTCGACGGCGTCGGCACCCGCATGCCAAGCGGCAAGGTAGGTGGCGAGCTGTCCGCCAGGGGTGTCGTGGGTGTGCACGTGGACCGGCAGGTCGAAGTTGCTGCGCAGCGCCGAGACAAGTTTCGTGGCGGCGGGGGCGCGCAAGAGACCGGCCATATCCTTGATCGCGAGGACGTGTGCGCCGGCCTCGACGATCTCTTCCGCGAGGCGCAGGTAATAGTCGAGGGTGTAGAGCTTCTCGTGCGGGTTGGCCAGATCACCTGTGTAGGAGAGGGCAACTTCGGCGATGGTGGTGCCGGTATCGCGGACGGCGTCGATCGCTGGGCGCATTTGGTCGATGTTGTTGAGTGCGTCGAAGATCCGGAAGATGTCGATCCCCGTGTCGGCGGCCTCTTGGACGAACGCGCGGGTGACCGTCTCGGGGTACGGGGTGTAGCCGACGGTGTTGCGGCCGCGCAGCAGCATCTGCAGGCAGATGTTCGGCACGGCCTCGCGCAGCGCAGCAAGCCGCTCCCACGGGTCTTCGCGCAGGAACCGCAGCGCCACATCGTAGGTGGCACCGCCCCACGCCTCTATCGACAACAACTCAGGGGTCAAGCGGGCGACGTACGGTGCCACAGTCACGAGCTCCGAGGTGCGGACTCGCGTGGCGAGCAGCGATTGGTGCGCGTCGCGGAAGGTGGTGTCGGTTACCGCCAGCGCAGCCTGCTCGCGCAGTGCCTGCGCAAAGCGCTCCGGCCCCAGCTTTTGGAGCCGATCACGGGACCCCTGCCGTGGAGCCACCGACAGATCGATCGATGGCAGCTTGTCGCGGGGATACACGGACGAGCGGCGTTCTCCGTGCGGCTTGTTGACGGTGACGTCGGCCAAGTACTCGAGGATCCTGGTGCCGCGGTCCGCTGATCGCTGTGAGGTGAGCAGAGCAGGGCGTTGCTCGATGAAGGAGGTCGTGATCTCGCCTGCCCGGAAGGCAGGCTCGTCGAGAACAGCTTGCAGGAAGGGGATGTTCGTGGCGACGCCGCGAATCCGGAACTCCGTGACAGCACGGCGCGCCCGCGCGAGAGCAGTCACGAGATCGCGGCCCCGGCAGGTCAGCTTGACCAGCATCGAGTCGAAGTGGGCACCCACCTCTGCGCCGAGGTTCGCACCACCGTCAAGGCGCACACCCGCACCACCCGGTGTGCGGTACGCGGTGATTCGGCCCGTGTCCGGGCGGAATCCGTTGGCCGGGTCCTCGGTGGTGATCCGGCATTGCACTGCAGCGCCGCGGACCGTGATCGCGTCCTGATCCAGACCGAGGTCCGTCAGCGTCGCTCCGGACGCGATTTGCAACTGCGCCTGGACCAGGTCGACATCGGTGATCTCCTCGGTGACCGTGTGCTCGACCTGGATGCGTGGATTCATCTCGATGAAGACGTAGTTGCCGCGAGTGTCGAGCAAGAACTCGACCGTCCCGGCACACGAGTAACCGATCTGCCGGGCGAATGCGACCGCGTCCGCCAAGATCCGGTTCCGCAGCACCGGATCGAGATTCGGCGCAGGCGCCAACTCGATCACCTTCTGGTGCCGACGCTGCACCGAACAATCTCGTTCGAACAGGTGGATGACGTTGCCTTCGCCGTCAGCGAGGATCTGCACCTCGATATGCCGCGGATCGATCACAGCCTGCTCCAGAAAGACGGTCGGGTCGCCGAACGCCGACTCCGCCTCCCGCGAGGCCGCCTCGATCGACTCCCGCAGTAGCGATCGTTCGACCACCCTACGCATACCCCGGCCACCACCACCGGCCACAGCCTTGACGAAGACAGGGAACTCCATGCCCTCAGCCGCCGCGAGCAACTCGTCGACATTCGACGACGGCTGCGACGACACCAGCACCGGCAATCCGGCAGCCTTCGCCGCCGCGATAGCCCGCGCTTTGTTGCCGGTCAGCTCCAACACCTCGGCGGAAGGTCCGACGAACGTAATACCCGCCACCGCACACGCCGCCGCGAAATCCGGATTTTCCGACAGGAAGCCATAACCCGGGTAGATCGCATCGGCGCCGGCCTCTTTCGCGATAGTAACGATCTCATCGATCGACAGGTACGCCCGCACAGGGTGGCCCTGCTCGCCGATCTGGTAACTCTCGTCAGCCTTCAACCGGTGAATGGAGTTGCGGTCCTCGTAGGGAAACACCCCCACAGTTGCGGCGCCCAGTTCATACGCGGCACGAAATGCCCGGATCGCGATTTCGCCGCGATTGGCAACCAACACTTTGGAGAACATTCGACACCCTTTCGCCACGGTCCTCGGTGAGGATGTGAGAACCGATGGTGTGAAAACTGTTGAGGAAGCGGGTCGACAGATGAGTGCTACCCCGCACACTCGACGACCGCAAGTGGTGTTGTCATCAGATCGAGGCCCTTGGTACAGCTGGCGTGTTATTTCGCCAGTGCAGGGAGTAACGCCGTCCATTCCCAGTTCAAGACGTCCGTTGACGTACCCGATCGCATTGCGAACCCGCGCGAGCGGATGCTTGCCACGAGCCATCCATCCTGCGGTTGGAGTGAGCGAATCTCGTGATCGCTTGTGATGGTGTCGCCTTCATATACAGGTGCGACGTGGTCGCAACGTTCCCAGGAGAGGACGGTCGCAATATCGGGTAACACGCGCGTCGCCTGGGACAGGACGATTCCCACTGTATGGCCGCCGTACACCAGGCGGCGTCCACCGCCTGTCCTTTCATCGTGATGCGCAGCGGCGACATTGAGGGTGAGCCGCGCGAGCTCCGGTGCGCTCGTGACGACGTCGCCTGCCTGAACATCAAGGACCGATCCGGGCGCCAATCCGGCGAGCCGCCGGGGCGCGACTATGTCCGATCGTTCGATACGCCATCGTTTGTACGGATCGAAATTGGCGCGTGTGTGCGCGGGTGATACGTCCCGCGGGCCTTCATTTCTTGCGGTTTCACTTCGGCGTGGGAGCATCGCGCACCGGTGGTACGACAAGACGAGCCGATCTTTTTGGTCGACTGTGTTGATTCGAAGTAGTGCCATACCGGTTGGTGCGCGATCCGGCTTCAGGGAGTTCGAATGCAGCCCGACCACAGTTGTGGTGGTCTTCAGGGTGTCCCCTATGCGTGGAACCAGGTGAAACGAAAGACCTCGGTAGAACAGGTTTGCCTTGACCTTCTGGGTGAAAAGGGTCGACTGGCCGATCGAGATATCCCAGACCAGTGCCGGGTGGGCTATTCGTGGGCCGCCTGTCACGCGCATAGCGAGTTCGTGGTCGAGCGCGAGCCGTAGACGGTCGCCGACTATCGCCTGGTGGTGCGATGCGGTTCCGTCGGTGATCGTCATCCCGATTGTCGGGTGCGCCGTATCGCCGACCCGAAGATCGTCGAAAGTCGGGCCATCTGCGAATGTGAACTTGTCGGAGAGTGCGGAGTTGTCAGCAAGAGGTGTCACCGATTACACCCTTGCGTTCGAGTTCGCCGAGTTCACGGTCGCCGAATCCCATGAAAGTGGTGAGTATTTCTCGATTGTGGGCGCCGAGTTCCGGTGCCGGTTCGGCCGTCCGGGGCACGTCGTCGAAACGGATGGGGGACCCCGGTGCTAGATGTGTCGGGATTCCGGGCTGTGTCAGCAGCGACATCATGGGGTTGTCCCACACATCCGTTGACGCGGGATCAACGACTTCGTCGAATGAGCGGTACCTTGCCCACAACAATGAGGTCGGCCGCAACGCCGCTTCTACATCCTGTGTGCTCTGGCATTCGAACCACACCTGGAAGAGTCCGGCCAGCACCTCACGGTATGCATACCTGTCGTCCTCCCTGGTGAAATCGATACCCAGCGACTTCTCGAGTGCGGTGACAACGTGCTCCTGTCCCGTTACGTCGAGCAGGTCGGCCCAATGGCGTTGGGTGAGTGCGACGATCATCAACTTGTGACCGTCGAGGGTGGTGAAGTCGCGTGCGAATCCACCGTAGAGATGGTTGCCGATTCTGGGGCGGCTCGATTCGTTGATCTGGGCTTCGCTCAATAGGCCCAGGTTCCCCGCTGTGGCGAGTGCGACGTCTTCGAGCGCGATCCGAACATGCGCCCCCCGTCCTGTTTTCTGCCGGTTCAGGACGGCGGTCGTAATGGCCAGCGCCGAGTATATTCCGCAGGTCACGTCCCAAGCAGGGAGCACGTGATTGATCGGATCCGCGTACCCATGGGGGCCGGTGACCATGGGGAATCCGACGGCGGCGTTGACTGTGTAGTCGACTGCGGCCTGCCCTTTCCAGTTTCCCTCGACACGAACGACGATGGCGTCCTGTCGGAGTATGCGGAGCTGTTCGTAGCCGAGCCATGAGCGGCCCACCGCGTTCGTGAGCATGATCCCGGACGACGGCCCGCCGGTGCGCAGTAGATTTCGGATGATGTCCCGGCCGGGTTCGGACTTCATGTCGATGGTGAGCGACTTCTTGCCTTTGTTCAGGCCAGACCAGTAAAGGCTTCGTCCAGCGGCGGTGCGCGGCCAGCGATCTCGGTCCGGGCCCCCGCCTATCGGATCGACGCGGATGACTTCGGCTCCGAGTTGAGCGAGTGTCATTCCGCCGAGCGGAGCGGCGACGAAACTCGACAACTCGATGACCCTCAATCCCGCAAGCGGGCGATGGGTGTTCGCGTGGGCTTCAGTCATCGGCGGCCTCCGGTCCCGTTCGGGTGCGATGGATATCGTCGAGGATCTCCATCGCGATGGATGTCGTGCGCGCACCGAGGGTGCTCAGCAGGGTGAAGACATTTGCTACCTGTTGCGGCGTGGCACCGAGTTTCAGGGCATTTCGCACGTGTATCTCGATTCCGGGACGGTAGAGGTGCGACGCCGTCGCATCGAACGCCACATACACGAGTTCCTTCATTGCGGGGCTCAGATGGTCAGTTGCCCACGGATGCGCGGAGAAGTTGAGGTACGCCTCGAAGTAGCCTTCGTCGAGGCGCAGCAGCCCCTCCCACACGGCGCTCCAGTAGCCGCGTTTGTTCATGAAGGCCGATTGAAGCTGCTGCTGCCGCGGCGACAGCGGCGAGCCGGCGAGCGGTTCGATGGCGTCGAGAAGTGCGGGCAGTCCCTCGGTACATGCGTGCACCCCGAGCGCACTGGTGAGTTCGATGACTTCGACGACTTGAGGTTCGGTGGCGCCGGCTTCCAGTGCGCGTGTGATGTGCAAACGAATACGCTGCGCATCCAAATCGGTCACCGCAGCCGTTGCAGCAAGGCAGATGAGGTGTTTCTCAGCGAGGGTCAGGGACGGGTTGGCCCAGGCGACTGCGTCCAGGGCGCGGAGTGCGGTCAGATATCGGGGGTCGCGCCGACGAAGGCTCTGCTCGGCGAGTTCGCCGAGCGGAGCGATCGACGGCGCTTCGGAATCAGGCACCGACCAGATCCTGAGTCGGCGACGGCGCGAGCCGGCGTTCACGGATCAGTGTCGCCGTGACCGCTGACAGCGCGGTCGCGACGGCGACATACGCGGCGACCGACCACAACGACCCTGTGCGAGAGAGCAATTCGGTGGCGACGATCGGCGCGAAAGCGCTACCGAGAATCTGGCCGAGGGTGAACCCGATCGACAGGCCCGAGTATCGGATCCGGGTGTCGAAGCAGGCCGCGAGCATGCTGCTCAAAGCCGACCACGCTGCGCTGTAGGGAATGAACAGGATGAGGTATCCGATGATGGTCAACGCGATGTTGCCGGTCTGCAGCGTTGCGATGAAGACAGGGGCTGCGGCGATCATGCCGACGGACCCGTAGACGAAGACCTTACGGGCGCCGACCTTGTCGACGAGCTTACCGAAGAGCAGGACCCCGATGATGACGGCGACCATCGCGACGATGACAATGGCGAGCATGGTATTGCGTGAGTGGCCCTGCTGCTTGGTGCCATACGTAAGGCTGTACACCGTACCGACGTAGAACGTAACGCCGACCGAGACGCTGGTCAACGCCACCAGCAGTACACGCAGGGCGTTCGTTCGGAAGACCTCGATCACCGGCATTTCGGCGACAGCCCCGGACTCGACCACATTCTTGAACGACGGCGACTCCTCGATCTTCATTCGGATGGCCACGCCGAAGACGACAAGGACGATGCTGAGAATGAACGGGACACGCCACCCCCAGGTTTCGAAGGCATGAGGCGACAATGGGGCAAGGGCGAAGAAGACTATGTTCGCAAGGATGAGGCCGAAAGGTGCGCCGAGCTGGACCAGGCTAGCGCGTGATCCATGTTTGGCCTCCTCGGCATGCTCGGTAGCCATGAGGACGGCGCCGCCGTACTCTCCGCCGAGCGCAAAGCCCTGGATGAAGCGCAACACGACCAGCAGGATCGGCGCTGCCAGACCGATGGTGGCGTGGGACGGGA
The DNA here is from genome assembly GCF_055584605.1 of Nocardia sp. NPDC102475. Taxonomy (NCBI): domain Bacteria; kingdom Bacillati; phylum Actinomycetota; class Actinomycetes; order Mycobacteriales; family Nocardiaceae; genus Nocardia; species Nocardia sp. NPDC102475. Next base: position 45,878 of record NZ_JBVJLS010000041.1, read on the forward strand.
CGAGACCGATCAACAATGTTGTTCCACCCATCGACATGAGTGTGAACACGAGCATGGATTTGCGCCCGACCCGGTCACCGTAGTGACCTATCACGATCGCGCCGATCGGTCGCGCGATAAAGGCAACCGCGAAAGTCGACAGGGACAATAAGGTGCCGGTCAGAGGGTCCACCGAGGGAAAGAACACAGTGCTGAACACCAGCGCCGCCGCTGTTCCATAGATGAAGAAGTCATAGTATTCGATTGTGGTCCCTACCAGGCTGGCCAGCGCAACCCGTCGGGATTTTGTTGATGTGTCAGACATCGGTGTCTCCTTATTTTTCTGCCGACAGATATGGCGGACGAAGAGAGGGGCGCCCCCGGCGCACGGCAGAACGGAGCCGTCGGCTGGCGCGATAGCGAGGGTCCCGGTATTCGTCGTGAAGCGAATCGAGTAACGAGAGAACGTAAGCCGGTGACCACCTGTCCGCCCACGCCAGAGGGCCGAGCGGATAGTTGGTGCCGAGTTCCATAGCGGTGTCGATGTCAGCGGCCGAGGCGATTCCGAGGTGGAGTGCTTCGGTCGCTTCGTTGATGATCATGCTGACCACGCGGGCAACGATCAGGCCGGGGGCGTCATCCACGCGAATCGGATCGATTCCAGCTCGACGAAGGAGCGCGGTCACTGCACCTGCGAGGTCGGTGGAATCCTCAGATCCCGAAAACGCCAGGCAGGCAACGGCGTTCATGTCGAGTGGACGGTCGATCAGGACGACGGGACCATTGTCGATCGAGGCCTCCTCCTGCGCGCTGATACCTCGGGTGATCCGAACGTTGCCGAGCCCGGGCAGCGACAGGTACTGGTGCGGGCCGGGAATGAGTTCACCGGTGATTCCGCCGCGCAGGAGCAGCTGTTCGAGCTCGGCCGAGTCCCCGTGCAGCTGGATGCCCCCCGGCGCGGGACGGGAGGGTTCCGGTTCCGGCGACGAGGCAGTGATGGCGACTCCGTCTGTGTAGACGTAGAACCCTGCCCCGGTTTTGCGTCCGAGACGGCCGGCTGCGACCAGTTCACGCTGCATCAAGGACGGAGCGAACCTGGGGTCGAAGTTGAAGGCGGTCCAGACGGTTCGGGTCACGGTCTCGTTCACGTCGTTACCGACCAGATCCATGAGCTCGAACGGCCCCATGCGAAAGCCCCCGGCTCCCCGGATGAGGCGATCGATGACGTCGAACGGAGCAACGTTCTCTTCCGCCAGGCGGAGGGCTTCGCCGTAAAATGGCCGAGCGATGCGGTTGACGATGAAGCCGGGTGTCGATCGCGCCACTGTCGGCGTCTTTTTCCAGGACACCGCCAACTGCCTGATCTCGTCGACGAGCGCGGGATCGGTCTGGATTCCTGGGACGACCTCGACAAGTCGCATGACCGGCACCGGATTGAAGAAATGCATACCGATCACGCGGTCTGGTCGGGTCAGCCCTGCTGCGATATCCGTGATCGAGAGCGAAGACGTGTTCGTCGCGATCCGGCACAACGGCCCGAAGTGATCGAGCGCCTCCTGGAGTACCGCATGTTTGATCGCCGAGTTCTCGACGACGGCTTCGACGACTATGGTGTTCGGCTCTGCGGAAAGCTCGCGAACGGACGTTGCGGTCAGCAGCCGTTCGGATAGGTGCTCTAGTAGTTCAGGTGCTCGGCGGTCGAGTCGAGACCGAATGTTGCTCACTGCGGTGGCGAGCTGGTCCGGATCGAGGTCGACCAAGCCGACGTAATGGCCGGCAGTCAGTGCCACCTGGGCGATCCCCTGCCCCATCGTGCCGGCGCCGATCACGCAGATCCGCGGCGCGCTATTTGTCATTCGGAATCCTCCGAGGAGCTTGAACTGTGTTCACGGTCACTTCTTGCGTAAACTGTAAGACATTTGTAACCTCTGTCAAGTGACTGACAGGAAGAGTTTGGTAGCCGTGCTGGGAGCGGGCACGATGGGTCAAGGGATCGCGGTGACACTTGCTCGTGGAGGACGCAATGTCCGGCTCTTGGACCGCGACAGCCCGCAGTTGGCGCGTGCCGCCGACCTGGTTCGCGACTTCTTCGCCGAGAGTGTGCGGCGCGGAAAGATGACCGAGGACGACTCGACATCAGCGCTGCGGCGAATCGAATACGTCGCGGATCTCGCCGATATCGCCGGGGCCGGGTTCGTTGTCGAAGCACTGCCGGAGAACCTGGCGCTCAAGACCGAAGTGCTGGCCCACGTCGAGGAAATCTGTGCAGTCGACACGCAAATCCACACCAACACGTCGACCCTTCTCATCGGGTCGATCGCCGACAGCCTCGCTCGACCCGAGAATCTCGTCGGCACCCACTACTGCAACCCCGCGCCGCTGATGCCGCTTGTCGAGGTCGCCCGTGGACCGAAAACCAGCGACGACACCATCGCCGCTGCCGTCGCTCTGCTCGAGTCAGTCGGCAAGACACCCGTGATACTCCGGGACAGCCCTGGGCTGATCACGAACTTCCTTGTGGTTGCCTTCGAGAACGACAGCATCAGAGCGCTGGAATCCGGGCTCGCCACAGTCGAGGAGATCGACCGCGCTGTCACCGCTGGTATGGGATTTCCGATCGGCCCCTTCCGACTGCTCGACATCGTCGGTCTCGATGTGCACCTCGCCGTGACCACCAGCCTGCATCGCCAACTCGGCGACGATCGGTACCGAGCACCGGACACAGTGCTGCGGATGATCGCCGCAGGACGTCTCGGCCGTAAGGCCGGCCACGGCTTCTACACATACTCGAAGGAGCACGCATGACGACTTATGGGATTGTCGGAGCCGGCCGTGTCGGCTCGACGGTAGCGGTGGGACTCGCGCGCGGTGGCCACCACGTGATCGTGATCGACGAGGTCGCGGACAAAGCCAACGGTCTCGCTGACAAACAGCCCGCCATCACTGCTGTTGACCGGGTTTCCGAACTCGCCGACTGCGACGTGGTGCTCGAGGCGATACCAGATGAGCTGGACAGCAAGATCAGCGTCCTTGGCCGGTTGGCGAAAAGCAGTGCGGTGGCGGTGCTGACCGCGACATCGTCGTTCACGGTGGCGCAGCTCGCCCGCGAGTCCGGACTCGGCGAGCGTCTGGCCGGGTTCCACTTCCTGCCCACCTCGGCCGGCAGTGGACTCATCGAGATATCCGGAGCTACATCGACCAGTAGCGAGGCCACAGACGCGGCGGTCACGTTGAGCGACGCACTGGGGATACCGTGGATGCGCGTATCCGACGTTCCCGGACGGGTGACGCGGCGGCTGCTCGTTCCGTTCATCAACCAGGTACTCGACGCCGCGGCACGCGGTGTCGCGTCACCGCAGGACATCGACCGTGTCGTAAATCTGGGACTGGGTCATCCCGTTGGCCCCCTGGTTGCGTTGAAGCGCGCCGGCCTCGGTGACCACTTACAAGTTGCCGACAACCTCTACCGCCAATTAGGTGACCCGGCGTTCGAAGTGCGAACCAGACTGACCGATCACGAAGAGACAATCCAGGCCACCTCGGACCTGACGGAGGAACGAATCAAATGAATTACCAGGACATCATCATGGACGTCACCGACGGTGTAGCCGTCGTGACGATCAACCGCCCCGATCGCGCCAACAAGCTTCGGTTCCAGACAGCAAGGGAACTGCTCGACGCTTTCCGGCGCGTGCGTGAGGATCGAACCATCGACGTCGCGATCCTGACCGGAGCCGGGGGCAAGTTCTTCTGTATCGGCGGCGAGCACGAACCGTTGGAGTCGCTCGATTACTCCGGTGTCATGCCCGTGATCGACCTGTACGAGTTCATCGACACCATGCCCAAACCTGTCATCGCGGCGGTCAACGGTTACGCCGTCGGCGGAGGCAACGTCCTGCAGGTGGTATGCGACCTATCGATCGCGGCACCCCATGCCGTCTTCCGGCAGGTCGGACCAATGGTCGGAAGCTTCGACGCGGGATATGGCACCTGGTACCTCGAGGAGGCGATCGGACGCCGCCGCGCCAAGGAGATGTGGTATCTGAACAAGAAATACACGGCGGACGAGGCGCTGAACATGGGGCTGATCAACGAGATCAGCTCCGGTGGGTCGGCCCTCGACCGAGCGCTCGAAATCGCGGGTGTGCTCCGCCAGCGCGGCCCGTTCGCTATTTCCGCGGTCAAGACCGCGTTCTCCGGGCGACACTCAGGCGTCGTTGGTCAGGCCAGAATGGCCCACGACCTGCTCCTGACCGCCTACCGCAGTACCGCGGAATGTCAAGAGCTGTCCGACGCCTTCGAGGCACGTCGTGAGCCCGATCGAAGCAGGTTCAATCGATGACCGAGATCGAAAGCGAATTGACGCACCTGCTGCAGATGGTCCGCGAACTTGCGACGAAGAAACCCTATGCCAACGCCGACGCCGCATCGATGCTCGGCCCGCTCCGCGATACCGGCCTCCTCGATCTCGCGGCCGACACATTCGAGATCGCTGAGGTCGACGCGCTCGATTGGGCATCACAGGTTATCCAGGAAGTGGGTCGAGAATCGGGTTCCGTAGCGTACTTCCTCGCGTCCCGGTACGTATCCCACCGCGTACAACTCCGTCGCGGAGTCGATCTGCTCACTCGCGAATCTGTTGCCGCAATTGCCCACTCGGCTGGCGGCGAACTGCGATCAACGACTGCGCCGCTTGTGGTCACTCCAGCCGCTGTCGTTCTCCTCGCCCCTACCGATGCCGGCGTCCTCGCCGTTTCGATGACAGAGTTCGAAGTGGTCACCGAGGTGCCGAAGCGCACCGGACTCGGCGGCGCCGCACTCGGTGGAATCTGTGCGGTCGCCGGCCCCGATGACAAACTGCCGGACCAGGACGCATCGGCAGCGTGCGCCGACTGGGACATCTTGGTCGCCTCGGCTGCGTTGGGAGTGGCCGACGCGGCCCTGTCCGCGTCGGCTGACTACGCTCGAATTCGACGCCAATTCGGTAGTGCCATCGGATCATTCGCCGGCCTCCGGGCCATTGTCGCGGAGATGGCAGACCAAATCGACTGCGCCCGTGCGTTGTTGACGACAGCCGTCACTTCCGGACCCGATCCGCGCGACCGTCGTGTGGCCGCCGCCGCTGCCGCGGCCCGCGCATGCCGCGCGGCCGTCGGTGTCGCGCTCTCCGCGGTCCAGGTACACGGCGGGTACGGATACATCGATGAGTTCGCGGTCGCCGGCCATGTACGCGATGCCCTGAGCCTGCGAGCGCGTTGCTCGAGCACCCTGAACGCGAGGCGATTGATCGCCTCCGAGCACCTGGGTTCCAGAGACACAGGCACGGAGGCCCGATGACTATCGCTGAGATCGCCCGCAGAGCCCTCGAACTACCCGGGACCGCCCTCACTCAGAGGTTGATCTCGGAGCGATTCGAATCCGGAGTATGGGCCGAGCGTTCCCTTGTTGCGTTCCTCGATGAGGCGGCGGCCGCGTTTCCCGACCGGACAGCAGCAATCACCGTCGACGAACGCGGCGATGCCGTCCGCACGCTGACCTACGCCGAACTCGATGCACTGAGTCGGCAGGTGTCGGCTGGCCTGCTCGCGAACGGTGTGGGGCCCGGATCCGTGGTCACCGTGATGATGTCCAACTGTGCCGAGTTTCCGGCGGTCGTTTACGGCATCCTGCGGGTCGGCGCCACCTACTCAGGGATTCCCATCACCTATGGCGCGCACGAAATCGAGTTCATGACCAGGCGTGCCGGGGCCGACATGATGATCATGTCGGGATCACACGCCGGCCGAGACCTCGCCGGTCTTGCCGCTGCCACGCTCGCCGATCGCGATGAGGTACTTGTGGTCGTCGTCGACGGTCCCCGTGGCCACCAGGGAATGGCGTTCACCGACCTGATCGCGCACGGAAGCTACGCCGGGCCCGCACATGTCGATCCCCTCGCAATCGCCCAGTTGGCCTTCACATCCGGGACGACCGACGAACCCAAAGCGGTGATGAACCTCCACACAACCCTCGATGTGGTGGTGCGTGGTTGGTCCGCACACGTTGGCCCGACGAGCTACGGCGATCCGATGCGCAACCTGGTGATGTCGCCGGTCGGCCACGCGACCGGGTTCATGTGGGGCGTGCTGCTCACCGTTCATCTCGCCGGCACTGCGGTCTACGTCGACCGCTGGTCGCCGGCCGCCGGAGCTCGAGTGATCTCAGAGCAGCGGATCACCTGCATGGTGGGGTCGCCGACGTTCCTCATCGACCTGTTACGGACCGCGAATCTCAGCGCGGCGTCCGCCCCGGACCTGGACCTTGTGGTGGTTGCGGGTGCGCCGATTCCGCGGCCTCTCATGCCGGAGGCGCGTGCGGCATTGGGCTGTCAGGTGATCCCGGCATGGGGGATGACCGAGTTCGGTATCGCGATCTCCGGCCGTCCAGCTCTCGGACGACGCAATGACGAGACCGACGGAATACCCGTCGCGGCGTGCGAGATTCGAGTGTGCGACGAGGCCGGATCCCCGCTGCAGGCAGGTGTGGAAGGCGAACTACAGATCAGGGGTGCCGGGCTGTTCGCCGGCTACTACGCCCGGCCTGACTTCACCCGTGACTCCTTCCGGACGGATGGTTGGTTCGTTACCGGTGACAGGGCTGTGGTCGAAACTGACGGGTGCGTGACGATTACCGGCCGCACCAAGGACATCATCATTCGTGGCGGGGAGAACATTCCTGTCGCTGCGGTCGAGAGCTTGATCTTCCGCCACCCCTCGGTCACGGACGTCGCCGTCGTCGGCTACAGCGACGAGCGGTTGGGTGAGCGCGCATGCGCATTCGTATCCCTCACTGCGGGAGCTCGACTCGACCTTGCCGACCTGTCGACCTTTCTCCTCGATGCCGGACTGTCCAAGCGCTACCTGCCCGAAAAGCTGATGGTCATCACCGATATGCCCAAGACGATGAGCGGAAAGATCCGCAAGGTCGAGTTGCGGGAACGACTTCGAAAGGACGGCGAGCATGCCTGACACACACGGTGCCGGCCCGGTTATCCGCAGCGATGAAGCCACGAGCACCGAACTACCGCTGTCGGGAGTGCGGGTCATCGATATCTCGTCGTCCTATGCCGCACCGACCACGTCGATGTATCTGGCGGATATGGGTGCCGACGTTGTGAAGGTCGAACCGATCCGTGGTGACGATGCGCGGGGCTGGGGGCCTCCGTTTCTCAACGGCGAGGCTGCCTGGTTCCTGTCGGTCAATCGCAACAAGCGAAGCATCTGCCTCGACATCACCACCCCGGGAGGCCACGCCACGCTGATGAACCTGCTCGAGTCCGCGGACGTCTTCGTGGAGAATCTGACTCCGGCCAAGCTGGCCAGGCACGGTCTGGCACTGGACGCACTCGCACAGCGTTTCCCTGCGCTGGTGATCTGCGCGCTGTCCGGCTACGGTCTCGATGGGCCCGACTCCGCGCTTCCCGGCTACGACCTCATCGCGCAGGCACGGTCCGGACTGATGAGCGTGACCGGCCCCGCCGGCGGCGCACCACAACGAGTCAGTACAGCACTGTCCGACGTCGCCGCCGGAACGATCGCGGCTTTCGCTGTATCGTCCGCGTTGGTCAGGCAGCGAACAACAGGGGTCGGGGAGATCATCGACATTTCCCTGCTCGAAGCAGACCTTGCCTTCCTCTCGCCCAGGATCGCGAGTTACCTTGCGGGCGAACCCGAACCGCACCCCAGCGGCGGGACCGACTCCGTCGTTGCCATCTACCAGTCATTCGAAACGGCCGATCGCCCGATCGTCGTCGCCATCGGCAACGACCGGCACTGGTTGAAGGCCTGCCGGGTTCTCGGTCTCGAGCACCTCTCGACGCAGTCCGACCTCGCTACGAATGCCGGGCGCCGAGACCGCCGGCCGGAGATCGTCCGAATGTTCCAAGACGTCTTCTCGACCGTAACGGCGGATCGCGCCCTGGAAATGCTGCAATCCGTGGGCGTTCCATCTTCCCGGATCCAACGCCTTTCCGAGGTTGTAGCAGATCCGCAGGTCGTGGCTCGGCAGGGGATTGTCAAGCAGGACCACCCCGTCGCGGGGCCTTTCGAGAGTGTTGCCAGTCCATGGAAACTCGCGTCCGATCCCAACGCACGCACGATTGCGACCCCGGCGCCGCTCAAAGGACAGCACACCCGAGAGGTGCTCGCCGAACTCAACCTCGAGGACGAGCAGATCGAAGAACTGATCAGAGAGGGCGTGGCATGGTCGCGGTAATAGGCAGGCACGATGAGGGACGCGTCCGAGTTCTGACACTGGACCGGCCCGAGAGCCTTAACGCACTCAACAGTGAGATGCTGTCCTCGCTCCAGCACCACCTCGCCGAAATCGAGGCGGATGAAGGTGTCGGATGTGTCGTCATACGCGGTGCGGGCGACCGCGCGTTCTGCGCCGGCGCGGATCTCGACGAGATCCGCGGGCTGGACTATGAAGCGGCGCATCGCTTCCTTTCCCGCGGGCACGGGGTGATGACCGCGATCGCCAACGCTCGAGTCCCCGTGGTCGCCGCCGTCGACGGGTGGGCACTTGGCGGCGGGTTCGAACTGATGCTTGCCTGCCACATCGTTGTCGCCTCCACGTCGAGCCGCTTCGGGTTGCCCGAGGCGAAGATCGGATGCATGCCCGGATTCGGTGGTACACAGCGTCTCCTGCACGCGGTGGGTAAGCCGGTCGCGCTGCACATGATGCTGTCCGGCGAACCGATCGACGCACAGACTGCATGGCAGGTCGGGCTGCTGTCCCAGCCGCCGGCGCAGCCTGTAGATCTCGAGTTGACTGTGCGCGCACTCACCGAATCGATCGCGTCCGGTAGCCGCACAGGAATGAAACGCATTCTCGATGCCGCGGGAGCAGCCGCCCGGCCGGCCGCTCTCGACTACGAGGCAGCCCTGGCAGCGGCCGCGATCGCGTCGGCCGACGGTCAGGAAGGAATCACTGCGTTCGCTGAACGCAGGCCGCCGATTTTCGAGAGAGGAAGCTGGTCATGACCCCGGAGCCGTCCGATGCACTTGCGGCCGTCCGTAATGTGATCGCGCGGATGATCGCCCCCGACGCCGAACGGGTCGATCAGGCATCCACCTTCCCTGGTGCCGCGATTCGCGCGCTCGGAGAGGCTGGCGCCGGTGGGCTGCTCATGCCCGTCGAGTACGGCGGTCAGGCCCGACCGACCCGCGAATACGCCGAGGCGATGGAACTCATTTCGGCTGCCTGTGGTGCCACCGCCACGGTCTACATGACACAGATGCACTGCGTACACCCCATCAACCTCGCGGGCACGCCGCAGCAGGCTGATAAGTGGATTCCCGCGCTGTGCTCTGGCGCGGCGATCGGAGCGATCGCTCTAACGGAGTCCGAGGCGGGTTCCGATGTGGCGGCCATGCGTACCGTCGCCACGCGGCACGACGATCACTACGTCATCAACGGAAGCAAGATCTTCATCTCGAACGGCGATACGGCCGATGTGATCGTCTTGTTCGCGACAGTCGATCCCGCGCTGGGCAAGGACGGCATCACCGCTTTCCTGGTCGCCACCGAGAATCTCCACGGGTTCGACGCCGGTCGACCGATGAAGAAGCTCGGCCAGAAGGGGGCATCAACCGTCGAACTCACGTTCACCGATTGCCGGATACCCGTCGACTGGCGTCTGGGAAATGAGGGCGCCGGATACCCGCTGCTCCTCCGGTCTGTCCTGAACTCCCGGATCAGTGCCTCCGCCCAGGGCGTCGGCTTCGCACAAGGCGCCTTCGACGCAACAGTGCGGCATCTCATGAGGGACGGACTGCTCTCGGCCCAGCGCCGGGATGCACAGGACCTCCAATTCGACCTTGCGCGCATCCGATCAGAGATCGCTGCCGGTCGCGCGCTCGTACGCGAGGTTTGCGACCTGGTCGACTGCGCGGCGCCGGAAGCAGCTGCGCAGGTGTCAGTGGCAAAGCTGCATTGCACGGCGCTCGGCGTCCGGGTGGCGGCCGAATGTGTCGCACTCCTCGGTGATGACGGTGACCGCTGCGACCTCGGCGCGGAGCGTCGCCTGCGCGACGCCAAGATCACCGAGATCTACGACGGCACAAATCAGGTCCAGAGCATGCTCATCGCCCGCGATATCCGCATCAATGCGGCCGCAGTCCAATGATCAAGGAGAGTTCTATGCAGATTGATGTGCGGGGCAAGGTTGCTCTGGTCACGGGAAGTTCCGCGGGTATCGGCATTGGATGTGCCCATGCGCTGAGCGCTGCCGGTGCCCGCGTGATCGTCACGGGCCGCCGAGGTGATCAACTCGAGCAGGTGGCCTCCAGCGTCGCCGAACTCGGATATGAAACTCCCTCGGTTGTGGTCTCTGATGTGTCCAACGCAGACGGGATCTCGCGCCTTCTCGATTCGATTTCCGCGTTGGGCGAACGCGTAGACATTCTCGTCAACAATGCCGGCGGATCACGGCCCACTCCCTTGGATGCGGGAGACGAGTTCTGGGACGAAGCCCTCGGGCTGAACTTCACCGCCGCCCGGCGCCTGACCGGAGCGCTCCTACCCGCAATGCAGAATGCCGGGTGGGGCCGCGTGATCAATATCAGTGGCTCGATGGAGCCTCGCTCGCTCAATGCGGCGTCTGCCGCAAAGGCAGCACTGCATATCTGGTCCAAGGGTCTGTCATGTGACGTTGCTAGCGCCGGCATCACTGTCAATTGCATTGCGCCGGGCAGGATCACCAGTGAGCAGACGATGAACCGGCTGCATCCGGATCCTGGCGCGCGAGATGAGTTCATCCGCAGAAACATCCCGGCAGGCCGCTTCGGAGAGCCCAACGAAATCGGTAGTGCGGTGGCCTTCCTCGCCTCCCCTCTTGCCGACTACATCACCGGCGCGGTGCTACCCGTGGACGGCGGCATGCACTACTTCGCCCATTAGCATGGCGGCAATCGAACCAATGGCAGCGCCACGATCGTGCCTGTTCGTACCCGCGTCCAATGAACGCATCCTCACCTCCGCGCGGACCGCTCCCGCCGACATGATCATTGTCGATCTCGAGGACTCGGTGATTCCACGGCAGAAGGAGACTGCGCGACGGCGGGCGGTCGAGGCCATCGCCTCAGGCGATTGGTCGAGCCCGCGCCTCAGTGTGCGCGTGAACGCTTGGGAATCGCCGTGGCTTCTCACCGATGTCGCTGAACTCGTTCGTGGGTGCGGCGCGAACATCGACTCGATCATGCTGCCGAAGACCCGGTCCGCAGTCGATGTAACCTGCCTCGATCGGATCCTCGGCCAGCTCGAGCGTGAAGCCGGCCTCACTTCGGGCGGCATCCGAATCGACGCGCTTATCGAGGATGCAGCAGGGTTCGCTCAGCTCGATTCCATCGCCTCGGCAGGGGAACGGCTGCGTTGCTTGTGTTTCGGTGCGATCGATCATCGTGCGTCGATGGGATTCCGCGCTGGGGCGGCGGGGGACCTTCAGCAGTCGGCTCGGCTGGCGATCATCGGGGCTGCACGGGCGAATGACAAGCCTGTCGTTGACGGCCCGTTCACGAATGTCCGCGATGCGGATGCCTTTCGTGTGGACATGATGCGGTGTGCAAGTGAGGGTTTCGACGGACGCCTGCTCCTCCATCCGGGACAGATAGAGATCGCCCACGCCGGATTCGTGCCTACCGCAGAAGAAACGACACTCGCCACACGCATCATGGCCGCGCTGGATGACTCGGCCTCGACGGGGAGTGGTGTTGCCGTACTCGACGGGGTGATGGTGGACGAGGCCACACAGAAGTGGGCGCAGCGGATCGTCGCCAAGATCGAGCCCACCACACACGTGAATGGTGAGGCGCCCATGAAAGGACTCTCAATGATCGTGTCAAGCCGCGACTGCCGTCGGGACGGGTGTGTCGAGGGTGAATTCTCTCCCGTCGCGCAGCAGTGCCCACAGGAC
>NZ_JBVJLS010000042.1:0-54535 GCF_055584605.1 Nocardia sp. NPDC102475
CTGGCAAGCCACCCAACGGCAAGAACCGATCAGCCACACCCTGCCGCCCTGGGCATTCAAGGCGTCTGGCCCTGAACACCTACAACCTTATGGAGGACCGGTGAACGACGTTGTGCGCGAGGTGATCCAGGCCAGCGGTGCGCTCGCCTTCGCAGGCCTCAGCGATATGGTGTGGGGTCACGCCTCGGTCCGTGACCCCGAGGGCAAGGGCGTATGGATCAAGGCCTCCGGCTGGGGATTCGAAGAAATCGACGCAGACAAGGTCCACCTCGTCTCGCCCGACGGTACGGTGTTGACGGGGGAGGGGAAACGACACCTCGAATTTCCCATCCACACCGAGATCATGGCGCGGCGCACGGATGTGGGCTGTGTCGTGCACACCCACGCACCCGCACTCGCCGCCTTCGCTTCGATGGACGCCGAGCTGCAACCGATTTCGCACGACGCGGTGCCGTTCACCTATCCGCAGCTGCCCCGCTTCACCGAAACCGGAGCTCTCATCGCGACCCGGGACCTGGGCCGCGCCCTCGCCGAGACACTCGGTGGCGCGCACGGCATCTTGATGCCCAACCACGGTGCGGTCACGGTCGGGCCTGACGCCGCAAGCGCTGTCATGTACGCGGTACTGCTCGAACGTGCCTGTCGCACACAACTTCTCGCACTGGCTGCGGGTGGATCGAAGGTATGGTCGGATGAGCAGGAGACACGCTTCAAACGTGATCAGATCTGGAACCCGGGGCAGCTGGGCGCCGGCTGGGAGTACCTGGCCAGACGCGCAGCGCAGGCCGATGTCCCCTGATCGGCTCATTGATTGGCTCGAGTCGGAGACCAAACGCCTGCTCGAGACCATCGACGAGTACTGGGAATCGGATTTCAACGAGCAATCGGCGCTGCCCGGGTGGACCACCGGGGCATTGGTCACCCATCTGGCGAACCACGCCGACAGCGTGAACAAACAGCTGACCGGCCGCGATTCGGGCCGACGATGGACCATCGACACCGGTGCGGACCGGCCCGGCGCGGTGCTGATCACCGACGCGCTCGACTCGGCGGACCGGCTCGCAACGACGGTGTCCGGGCTGCGCGCCGCGGACTGGGGGCGCTTGATCCGCACTCCCACAGGGGAACTGGTCACCGCTTCCCGCTTGGTGTGGCTGCGGCTGCGTGAAGTCACCATCCATCACGTGGATCTGGGTGGTCGCTTCGAAGACCTGCCCACGGATCTGATCGACGAGCTGCTGGCCGACGCGGTACGAGCGGTGCGACACAGAGATGACTGGCCCGTACTCGTGCTGCGACCGACCGGATCCGGTCAGGCATTGCGCACCCGGCCCGGGAACTATCCGGGGCCCATCGAGATCACCGGAAGCCCAGCCGGACTGCTTGATTGGGTGACCGGCCGCGGTGATGGGGGCCTACTCGAAACTCCGGACGGAAGCCTGCCAACCCTCCCGTTCTGGATCTGACCCATGGAAACGAGAACAATGAAGATCACCCACTTCGGGCACGCCTGCGTGCTACTCGAGATCCCCGCGCCCGGCACCGAGATCCGCCTCCTCATCGACCCCGGCACCTACTCCACCGGATTCGAAGAACTCCGTGGCCTGGCAGCGGTGCTGATCACCCACTCCCATCCCGACCACATCGACATCGACCGATTGACGGCACTGCTCGCGGCCAATCCGACCGCCGACGTCGTGGCCGATTCCGCGAGCGCCGCCCTGCTTTCGGGCCTCGACCGGACCGTTACCACGGTGAAGCCGGGCGACAAACTGTCGGTCGCCGATGTGCGGGTGGACGTCCTCGGCGGCGCGCACGCGTGCATTCACGCCGCGCTGCCGAATGTCCTCAACAATGGCTACGTCATCGATGGATCGATTCTGCATCCCGGCGACGACCTCGAGACCTTCCCCGAAGGGCATGCGATCGAGGTACTGCTCATCCCGGCCGGCGGACCGTGGATGAAGATCGGCGAAGCCGTCGATTTCCTGCGCGGCGTCGCACCCCGCGTCGCGATCCCGATCCACCAAGCCGGACTCGCTCCGATTCATCAGCAACTGCACTACCAGCTGTTGCGGAATCTCGGTCCCGACGGTTGCGAGCTCGTCGTTCTGGAACCAGGCACCGCGCACGCGGTCTGAACAAGGCGGATAGAAATGAGCACCATCGAAAACGTCGACACCGCGACCGCACCCGACCCTGCCCTGGAGCAGCTTTACCGGGACTTCGCCGACGAGCACTTGAACCCGCTCTGGACGCAGACCAACGACCTCATGCCGATGGTGCCGGCGTCCAAGGCGATTCCCTTCGTCTGGAAGTGGTCCACGCTCTATCCGATCGCGCAGCGCGCCGGCGACCTCGTCCCGGTGGGACGAGGCGGGGAACGGCGAGCCATCGCTCTGGCCAACCCGGGTCTGGGCGGCGTACCGTACGTCACTCCGACGCTGTGGGCCGCTATTCAGTACCTGGGCCCGAAGGAAACCGCACCCGAGCATCGCCACGCGCAGAACGCTTTCCGATTCGTCGTGGCGGGAGAAGGCGTCTGGACGGTCGTCAACGGCGATCCGGTCGCGATGCGTCGCGGCGACTTCCTACTGACCCCGGGCTGGGCATTCCACGGCCACCACAATGAGACCGATCAGCCGATGGCATGGATCGATGGCCTCGACATTCCGTTCGTCAACTACACCGACACCGGGTTCTTCGAATTCGGTTCCGATGGAGTCACGGACGAGGCCACACCGGATATCTCACGCGCCGAACGACTCTGGGCGCACCCCGGGCTGCGTCCACTGGTCGGATTGGGCAACAAGACCAGCTCACCGATCGCCGCCTACCGGTGGGAGCACACCGACGCGGCACTGCGCGAACAGCTCGCTCTCGAGGACGAAGGCCACGCGGCCACCACCGAACCCGGGCATGCCGCGGTGCGCTACACCAACCCCACCACCGGTGGTGATGTCATGCCGACCATTCGCGCCGAATTTCACCGCCTGCGCGCCGGCGCGCACACCCGACCGCGCCGTGACGTCGGCTCGTCGGTCTACCAGGTATTCGATGGCACCGGACGATTCCACCTGGGGGACAAGGTTTCCGAGATCGGGAAAGGCGACATGATCGCCGTCCCATCCTGGACCGAATGGTCGGTCGACTCCGACCACGGACTGGACCTGTTCATGTTCTCCGACGCACCGATCGTCGAACGCCTGCACTTCGACCGCACCCAGATTTCCGAAGGAGCCTGATCCGATGCGACTCGCCACCCTACGCCTCGATCCGAACGCCGGAACCACCGCCGCCGTCCGCGTGGACAGCGACGAATTCGCCACTGTCATCGACGGTTTCGCTGATCTGTCCGAGCTGCTCGCGGATCCCGATTGGCGGGCTATCGCCGAAGCGGCCGACGGTGTCGCGGTTGTGCTCGGGGGCGTCGAATACGCCCCCGTGATTCCCAAACCCAGCAAAGTCATCTGCGTCGGCCTCAACTACGCGACCCATATCAAGGAAATGGGGCGGGAGCTGCCCGCCTACCCGACCTTGTTCGCCAAGTTCCGGGAAGCGCTGACCGGGCCGTACGACGATGTCATCGTCCCGACCTATGCTGCGGCGCAATGTGATTGGGAGGGTGAACTCGCCGTCGTCATCGGCAAGACCGCCTATCAGGTGGACGAAGCCGACGCCGAGGTGTACATCGCTGGCTACTCGGTTATCAACGACTACACGATGCGCGACTACCAAACCCGCACCCTGCAGTGGGACCAGGGCAAGTCATTCGAGAAGACCGCCGGTTTCGGTCCCTTCCTCACCACCACGGACTCGTATACCTTCGGCAGTACGCTCGAGACGAAGCTCGAAGGTCGCACGGTGCAGACCACCACCACCGACGACCTGGTATTCAAGCCAGCCAAGTTGATCGAGTACATCTCCCACATCCTCACCCTGCAACCGGGTGACGTCATCTGCACCGGAACTCCCGGCGGTGTCGGCCACGCACGCAAGCCCGAGGTCTACATCCAGAACGGGGAGACCGTCGAGGTCACTATTGAGGGCCTGGGGACGGTCCGGAACAAGACGATCATCAAATAGGAGTCTCACGCTGATGGGATTTCACGATCTCGCCCGCACCGAACAGTCGCTTCTCGCCCGCCGCGGCACCGCCTATTTCGCGGAGCGGCTCGCCGGGCTCACCGATGCCGAACTCGGGGAACCGACCCTGCTCGAAGGCTGGACCCGCCGCCACCTCATCGCGCATGTGAGCTACAACGCGGTCGCCCTCGGCAATCTGCTCGACTGGGCGGCAACGGGTATCGAAACACGCATGTATACCTCGCCCGAGCAACGCGGGCGGGACATCGAGCAGGGCGCCACTATGTCGCCCGCGGCCCTGCGGAACTTGTTCGACCACACAGTCGCGCGGCTCGACGAGAAATGGCGGAACCTCCCGGACGCGGCCTGGGACACGAACGTCCGTACTGTGCAGGGGCGTTCGGTTCCGGTCGTGGAGACACTGTGGATGCGCAGTCGCGAGGTGTGGATTCACGCGGTGGATCTCGCCAACGGTGGTCGTTTCGACGTGTTCCCCGACGTGATCTCGAGCAGTCTGCTCGACGATGTCGTCAGTGTCTGGCGCAAACGCGATGTCGGCGCGGGTTTGGCCTTGCGGGTCGATGATCTGGCACCGGTCACCGTTCTACCCCAGGTCTCGACCAGCACCATGATCACGGGATCGCTTGCCGCGGTCACTCGCTGGGTAACCGGCCGCGGAGCGATCGGCATCACCACGACAGGGCCGGCGGTTGCCGCACCCAGCTGGATCTGAACGCGAAAGGTGCCCAGTCGCAAACAGTTCCACATACGCTGCTCCGATCTGGACCCCGAATCCGGATGCGGTGTGCTGCAGCATCCAAGGAAGGGCCTTGACGATACCGGTAGGCTGGCACGACATTCGTGAACTGGCGGTCTACGATCCATTGGGCCGACCGGTCGCCTTCTCAGGATTCTCTCAGCTGAACCCGAATTGAACCCCCATAGGGCTCCCACCTGCGGTTCTGCACCGATTCGGCTCGACGCCGTCGCTCGCCCTTCCTGTATAACCGCAGGTAGAACGGGTGACGTTACGCACTGTCTGTGTCCGGAGGGGGACTTGAACCCCCACGCCCGATAAAGGGCACTAGCACCTCAAGCTAGCGCGTCTGCCATTCCGCCACCCGGACCGGTGTGCTCAGCAAGGTTATCGGATGTGGCGGCGTTGACCAAATCGCGGGTTTAGCTGGTGATTCTCGGTGTTGCGCGGTCGCCTTGCCCGAGCCGGCGACGAGTACCTACTATTTAAGTCAGTACTTACCGATACGCATGTGGGACAGGTAGCGATGGGTGCCAAGAGATCCGGACCGTACTTCTGCGGCATCGACGCGGCGATGGATGTGGTGGGCGGGAAGTGGAAGGCGCTGATTCTGTGGGAGTTGGCGAATCACGGCGTGCGCCGCTTCGGCGAACTGCGCAAGGGCCTGCCCGGCGTCTCGGAGAAGATGCTGATCCAGCAGCTGCGGGAGCTGGAGGAGGACGGCATCGTGGATCGTGAGATCTATCGCGAGGTGCCGCCGAAGGTCGAGTATCGGCTGACCGAGTTGGGCATCGCCCTCAATGCGGCGCTGGAGCCGCTGGGCGCGTGGGGCCGTGATCGCATCGACCGGATCGGTGCCGGACGGGTACACCTGCCCACGTGAGGGCTCATCCCAGGATCGGCAGCGTCCGTTCCTCGGCCAGCCTCGACAATGCCTCCTGCATGATCCCGGTGACGTATTTGTAGCCGCGATCCAGATCCAGCTCCGGCCCCAACATCTCGTGCAGGTCGATCGGCGGCAGGAATTCGACGGTCACTTTCGTCGGCAATGGGATATGCCCGGCGAGGTCGCTGATATTCAGCCCCCACGGCAGCGCCAGCGAAATCGGGAACACCTTCAACCGCAGTGTCCGATCCAGCCGTAGCAGCCGGGCTATCCGGTCACCACGGGTCAGCATGAGGGCGTTCTGCTGGGCGCCGTAGTTCACGAACGGCACGATCGGCACGTGTTCGTCCCAGGCAAGTCGGAGGAATCCGGTGCGTCCGGCGAAATCGAGCTGGTCCTCCTCCCAGGTCGGGCGGTGTACCTCCCAGTCGCCGCCGGGATACACCAGCACCGCCGCGCCACTGCGCAGGGCGGCCTTGGCGCTGTCGGGATCGGCTGCCACCGTGCCGAAGCGGGATAGGAACGAGCCGAGGAACGGCACGGCCATCACCAGATTGTGGGCGAGTTGGTAGAAGGGCCGCTCGGGTCCGAAATAGTGCGCGAACGCGAGGGTGGTCACGAGTGCCTCGGGCGAGACATTGCCGCCGGAGTGGTTGCCGACCAACAGTATCGGCCCGTCTTCGGGTATCTGCTCCATTCCGCGCACCTCGGCGCGGAAGTACGCGCGGGTCAGTTGCCAGGACGGTTCGACGGCGCATGCGATGAAGGCGGGATCCCGGTCGCTCATATCCGCCTTGGGAACCCGCGCGCGCACCTGCCGCGCGATCCAGTCGGCCGCGCTGTCGATGGGCGGTAATGGCAGGTTCGGGAACTTCATGGGCACGGCTTTCCGGTCAAGGGTTCGAGCGAGACATACCCCGCAATATCGCGACCACACCGCACCCGCGATTGCGATCAGCGTGAATCGACCCGCGATTGCGCACCTCGCGATCATGGCGGGTGCCGCCATGGCACCCTGCGGGCGGTGTCAGGTGGTAGGAAAGGGTACGTGTCTGCAACTGGCGAAGTATCCGGTCCGAACACCACATCCCGTGCCGTGTCCGAGGTGGTCGAATTGGTCAGTACGCTGATCCGGTTCGACACTTCCAACACCGGGGATCTGGCCACCACCAAGGGCGAGCGCGAATGTGCACAGTGGGTGGCCGATCAGCTGCATCAGGCGGGGTACACGACCGAGTACGTGGAGTCGGGCGCGCCGTGTCGCGGGAATGTGTTCGCGCGCTTGAAGGGAGCCGATTCGAGCCGCGGCGCGCTGCTGATCCACGGGCATCTGGATGTGGTGCCCGCCGAAGCCGCGGACTGGAGTGTGCACCCGTTCTCGGGTGCGGTGCGCGACGGCTATGTGTGGGGGCGCGGCGCGATCGATATGAAAGATATGGTCGGCATGATGCTGGCCATCGCGCGCCAGTTCAAGATCGAGGGGACGGTGCCGCCGCGCGATATCGTCTTCGCCTTCCTCGCCGATGAGGAGAACGGCGGCAAGTGGGGTTCGCAGTGGCTGGTGCAGAATCGGCCCGACCTGTTCGACGGGATCACCGAGGCGGTGGGGGAGGTCGGCGGCTTCTCGCTGACCGTGCCGCGCCCGGACGGCACCGATCGTCGGTTGTATCTGGTGGAGACCGCCGAGAAGGGGCTCGGCTGGATGCGGTTGCGGGCCAAGGCCCGTGCCGGCCACGGTTCGTTCCTACACGAGGACAATGCCGTCACGATTCTGGCCGCCGCGGTGGCGCGCCTGGGCAAACACACCTTCCCCCTGGTGCTTTCGGATTCGGTCGCCGAATTCCTGGCCGCGGTCGCCGAGGAGACCGGCTTGGAGTTCGATCCGTCGAGTCCCGATATCGAGGGTCAGCTCGCGAAGTTGGGCACCATCTCCCGCATCATCGGCGCGACACTGCGCGATACCGCGAATCCGACCATGCTGCAGGCGGGATACAAGGCGAATGTGATCCCGCAGACCGCCGAGGCGGTCGTCGACTGTCGCGTCGTGCCGGGGCGGCAGGCCGCGTTCGAGCGTGAGGTGGACGAGCTGATCGGCCCTGATGTCGAGCGCGAGTGGATCACCAAACTCGACTCCTACGAGACGACATTCGACGGACATCTCGTCGATGCGATGAACGCCGCCATTCTCGCCCACGACCCGCAGGGCCGGACCGTGCCCTATATGCTCTCCGGCGGTACCGACGCAAAGGCCTTCGCCCGCTTGGGTATTCGCTGCTTCGGTTTCGCGCCGCTGCAACTGCCACCGGAATTGGACTTCACGGCACTGTTCCACGGTGTCGACGAGCGGGTTCCGGTGCAGGCACTCGAATTCGGCACCCGGGTGCTGGAACACTTCCTGTTGAACAGCTGACGATCGAAAGGACCCACCGTGCCCGACTACTCTTACAACCCGTACGACGCGCTGCCCGAGGTGCCCAGCTTCACGGTGACCTCGGAGGATGTCGCCGATGGCGAGAGCTTCGGCAACGATCAGGTCAGCGGCGTCTTCGGCGCGGGCGGCAAGGATGTCTCGCCGCAGCTGTCCTGGTCCGGATTCCCCGCGGAGACAAAGAGCTTCGCGGTCACCGTCTACGATCCGGATGCGCCGACTGCCGCCGGTTTCTGGCACTGGGCGGTGGCCAATATTCCGGGGAGCACCACCTCGCTGCCACGCGGAGCGGGTAGTGAGGGCGGTGTCCTGCCCGAGGGTGCGGTCACATTGCGCAATGACGGCGCGTTCCCGGGATTCGTCGGTGCGGCGCCGCCGGCTGGACACGGGCACCACCGCTACTTCATCGTCGTGCACGCGGTGGATGTGGAGCGGTTGGAGATCGACGAGAACGGCACACCCGCCTTCCTCGGCTTCAACCTGTTCTCGCACACCGTGGCCCGCGCCACCATCGTCGCAAAGTACGAGGTCGCCTAGCATTTGCCGGGAAACGACTGTGGCCCTGAGCTTTTGCTCAGGGCCACCGATCGTCAGGAGACGTTCACCACCGAATCGGGCAGCGGCGTGGTGTACAGCGAGGCGATCTCCTCGGCGTACTTCGCCGCGATCGGGTTGCGCTCGAGCTTCATCGTCGGAGTCAGCTCATCCCCGCCCGGTTCCCACGGCTTGCCGACCACGGTGAATCGTTTGATCTGCTCGACCCGCGACAGCTTGCGGTTACCCGCGACGACCGCCGCCAGCACCTCGTCCAGGATCTCCTTGCGGGTGACCAGCGTAGCCGTCGGCAGGCGCGGCGAAATCGTGTCCGTGGGTGACAGCCGCCGCGATTTCGGTGTCGCAGCAGGCAATAACTTGAACTTCATCGCCGTGCTGACCGGCTTGGAGAGCCGCGCGGACTTCCTCGCAGCAGGACTACCCGACGACCGCATCGTGGGCAACCTGTCTCTGCTTCGACTGTGGCTCTGACTCGTCCGCCGGTCTTCAGGTTTCGCTACCGAGGTCGGACCATGTGCGGCGCGACCGCCGGCGAAGACACGACCTGCTCAGATGCGCAACCCGACGCCAAAATGTAGGCCTGGGTCGTTCCGCTGCAACGAAGGTGCCCATGACGTCTGATTCCCGATCAGCGGGGGCCCATGGCGCATCGTCGGTCGGGATCCAATGACGGCGCTGACGGCGTTTGGCATCCAAGTAGGCTGCTGCCCGTTTGCTCAGCGGACGAGTCCGCAACGGCACCGCGATCACCGACAAGCCCGCCTCTCGGAGCTCGGTGACTTTGGTCGGATTGTTCGTCAGCAACTGCACCGATGTCAGCCCGAGCTCCAGTAGGCTCTTGGCCGCGTGGATGTAGGTGCGCGCATCCGCCAAGTAGCCGAGCGCCTCATAGCTGGCGAATGTGTCGGTTCCCAAGCGCTCGCTGTGCCGGTAGCCGAGCGCTTTGGCGATCAGCCCGGCACCGCGCCCTTCTTGCTCCAGATAAACGAGCACCCCGCTGCCTGCTGCCCAGATCAGATCCAGGGCCTTCTCGAGTTCGGGTCCGCAGTCACAGTCATCCGAGCGAAGTGCTTCGCCGTACAGGCAACGCGAATGAACCCGGACGAGGCACCCGTCCGCGACCTCGCCGAAGACAAGCACGTGCCCGTACTCGGCTCCACCGACCACCTCCATCACACGAACCTGCAGTTCATGCCCCTTGCGGGCGAACTGGTGGGCGGTATCGCCGAGCGTCGGCACAGCTGTGGTCAATGCTCCTCCGAAGCGAAAAAGACAGTTAGGCTTGCTGCTGGTTTGCCAACACTGCAGGCCCGCAGCGCAGATCTGCGGGCGGTCATGCGAACGAACCGAATGCTAGCGCGATCCGGGTTAACGCATGGTAAATATCTCCAGCCGCGCCGTCGGTTGTTATGCGCCCGCCCCGCCTTCGCCGGCGAGCTGGACAATTCGGTCGATGTCACGAGCTGAAGGCATGGCGTCCGGAATATCACCGAACGACTGGGTCGCGACCATGGCTGCTGTAGCCCAACGAAATGCCCGTTCATCGGCCGGTCGACGGGTGGTGACGAGCTGATATGCCAGCGCCGCCGAGAACGCCGCTGCGGCACCCGGCGAATCCTCGAGCGCGACAGGAAAATCCGCGATGTCAGCATTGACCTCGCCGGAGCGCACCGTGCATCGAAACCCATCGATGACACAAACCGCTCGCACACCGAGGCTGCGCAGGCGTTGGGCAACTTCCGGTCCGGCCGCACTGGAATCTCCGGGCAGCATCTTGCGCAAATCCCACGTCGCGCCCACGAGGTAGTCGACAGCATCGAGATACTCGTAGAGATACTGCGGCGATGCGACCGGCGGCGACGGGTGCACGACCAACGACGGCCGATTCGCCATGCCACGAACTGCGGCCAAGACGCTTCGGATCGCATCCGCCGGCTGCTCGAAGGTCAGCATGACCGCGTCCGAGGATTCGATCGCATCGCGGATCCTGGGATCCCGCATTTCATGCGCGGCCTGCCGGATACGGTCGTCTTCGCAACCGATCTTGCTGGATACACCGGTGCTGGTGATCATGACCGCTGTTACGTTCGTCTGCGCGCCGGGCACCACCCTGACCAACTCGGTATCGACATTTTCCGCGGTGAGGTAGCTGAGGATGTGTCTGCCCGCGTCATCGTCACCGATAGTCGAGACCAACCGCACACGCAGCCCGAGTCGGGCGGCGGCGACCGCGCGGTTCAGGCCTTTTCCGCCGGCATGTACCTCGAAGCTGCCCGGTGTGGATTTGCCCGCCGATGGAATGTTGTTGATCCGATAAATGTGGTCGATCACCGCCGACCCGATGACCGTGACCACGCCTCGATTCGGCCGCGAGTCCGGCAGCGTGATAAGCACTTTCGGCTCCGGCGTGAATCGGTAGTTCGACACCGAATACGTCGAAGCGGCCGCGAGCCGACCTGCCAATGCGGTGAATGCACGACGTTCGGGTGTTGCGCGCAGCGACCGCACCGACGGCGCGTCCGGGATGGACTCGGCTCCTATCGCCTCGTGCAGCATCCGCCACTGTGCTGTCAGGTACTCCCGGCGCTCACCGAGGTCGGCGGCATACAGACGTGCGAGATCTATTCCGGCCGGATGCTTTTCACGCAGCAGTCCGAGTGACAGCTCCGCGTCGGCGATCAATCGGTTGGTGGGATCCAGCTG
The DNA here is from genome assembly GCF_055584605.1 of Nocardia sp. NPDC102475. Classification (NCBI taxonomy): domain Bacteria; kingdom Bacillati; phylum Actinomycetota; class Actinomycetes; order Mycobacteriales; family Nocardiaceae; genus Nocardia; species Nocardia sp. NPDC102475. The sequence goes on from NZ_JBVJLS010000042.1 coordinate 11,416, forward strand.
CCGCGCCAGCTCGGTGACGACCGGCAGCACGGCCTCCTCCGCCGATTTGCCATCCTGCTGCGCGCGCTCTCTGATGACCGGTAGATCCAGCAGGGGAGCAACATCGATTTCCGTGGTACGCAACCGATCCGCACTCAGCCCCGAGCGTTTGCTGAGCCTGGTGAGGATGTTGCGGATGGCAACCGTGCGAGAGTCCTGCTGGACCATAGGCGGGCCTGTCCTCCATGACGTTGCGATCGTTTCCTGTGCCCTTCTCACGATATGCCAATCGTCCGGGGTTTAGCCGTCGAGCGAACCGGCAATTACCAACTTACAACGGCAATTGACCGTAGTGAATGGCAAATGCCACACTGAATTACGGCGACCAAGTGTCGTCCGCCAGATGACTCGGGAGGGCCTGGTGATGAGAGTGATTCTGCTGATACGGCACGCACGGCGGCGCGGGGAGCCAAGGGCCGGCGGTGCCGAAACCGAGCTCGTTCCGAACCGCGCCACGGTCTAGGCGAACGAATCACGTTCGCCGGGACGACATTTCAGCCGATCAAGCCGACTTCGTCGCCTGCTCCATCCGACAGCAGCGAGCCCCGGCTGACCGCGACGCAGCGGTCGACCGGGGCTCAGTGCGCCCGAAATGCGGTCGGCGACAGCTCTGGCACCCCTGGAGACAGCCGTGACGATCTACGAATGCAGCCGGTCGATGACCAGCAGCGTCACGCCCGACGAATGGGCGTGGCGGGCAGGGCGCGAAGAACCGGCATGGCGATTGAGCTGGGTACCCGACCAGCTGACCCGCGAACAGGCCTGGGCCGGAATGCAATTGCAGGAGATTCTGAGCGACCCGGACCCGGCATCGGACCACGACGCGCACGCGCGTGCATTGGCCGATCAACTCGGTATCACCGTGCAGCAGGCACTGCACACGCTGCACCAACGGATGCTCGACAGGAGCCATTCGTGACCATCTACGTAACTCACTGGTCGATGACCAGCGATCTCACCGCGGAGTCGGCCTACCGGCTGGCGGACAAGTGGGCCAAGTCGTGGCGGCTGAGCTGGCTGCCCGAACGGCTGCTGACGCGGGAACAAGCTTTGGCGGGGATGGATCTCGCGGAGATCTTCAGCACCCAGGATTTCCGGCACGACTCGACGGTTCACGCACGGGCCTTCTATTGCGCCGGCCAGATCGGAATACCCCTCGAGCTCATCGGGCTCGAATTGCTACACCGGAGGCACCCATGACCGTCGACACCACCGACTGGACCATGATCAGCGATATCACCCCCGAGTCGGCATACCGCCAGACCGGGTCGGGGGCCGCGGTCTGGCGACTGAGCTGGCTGCCGGATCGACTGCTGACCCGCGAACAGGCGCTGGCGGGCATGGAACTCGACGAAATCCTCAGCGATCCGGACATCGTGCACGATCGGCATGCCCACGCCGACGCGGCCATTCTGGCCGGGCGGGTCGGCATCATCTGGGAGCAGGCGGTGATCCTGCTGTCGAAGCGGATGCTGGCTCGACTACGCCCGCGTCCCAACGGGATTCCGGACGATCCGGCGGACTGCGAATCCGCGGGGCACTCCCGGATGTCGCTGCACGCAGACCGGACACCGTGGGTGTTCCGATAGCGTGCGGCGCCGCGAGGCATCGGCCGCCGGGAGGGGAGGCGGCCGGTGCCGTCGTGGTGAGGAAGCTGCGTCAGCGAGTCGGTGCGACGATCCGATCGATCTCGTGCATGGTCGGCATCCCGTCGGCGAGAGGGCTGGTCGTTCGGGTTGCCGCCATCGCGGCGGTCGCCCACTCGAAATCCGCACGGTCCGCGGGCTGCCCGGTCCGCATGAGTCGGTAGGCCAGCGCCGCGTCGAATGCCGCGCCGGCCGCGGGGGATGGCGCCTCCGGCCGCGCCGAAAGGTCGAGTTGAAGGGTGCCGGAGCGGACCCGGCAGGCGAGTTGCTCCACCTGGCAGACGCAGTATGCGCCGCGTGCCAGTAGCGCGGGCGCGATGGTCGTCGCGAATTGCTCGACGCCGACGCTATCGCTGTCGCCGGCCAATTCGCCGAGTTCCCACGAACTTCCGTTCAGGTAGTCGATCGGCTCGAAGTGATGTTCGAGGTCCTGAAGATTCTCGACAGGGGGCGCGGGGTGAACCAGAAGGCGTGGGCGCTGCGGCGTCGCACGGATCATCGATAGTGCCTCGTTGATGACCTGGGTCGGCAATTCGAAGGTCAGCAGCACAGCATCCGAGGACGCGATCGCTGCGCAAACCTGCTCGCTGCGCAGATCCGCGGTGCCGAGCTTGGCGCCGTCGACCCGGCCGATGAATGCCCCCGCGCCATTGCGATCGACCATCACGACGGCAACCGGTGTGGTTCCGGGAACGACCTTGACCAGTCCGGTGTCGACGTTCTCGCGCCGCAGATACTCGATGATGCGACGGCCGCTGTCGTCGTCTCCGATCACGGTTACCAGACGGACTCGCAAGCCGAGGCGGGCCGCCGCGACGGCCCGATTGAGTCCCTTGCCACCCACTTGCGCCTCGAATGTCCCGCTTGCCTCGGAGCCTTCGGAGGGCATGGTGTCCGTGCGGTAGATGTGATCGATGACCGCGTCACCGATCACGGTGACCACGCCGCGCGGACGCCACTGTTCGGCACCGGTGACCATGCGCCGCCCCCTATGGTGCTATCGACTTGCCGCACACCAGCTTAGGCCGCGCACGCGCGAAATAGCATGTCCCGCAACAATACATCGGCCGCACGAAACGACCGGTCGGGATCAGGTACGTGCGACGTGGTCCGCGCCGACTGCCTCGGCGATGCAGTGGTAACCCGCCTCGCGCAGTCGCTGGGCGATACCGCGGTGGATGTGGCGCATCCAGAATGGTCCGCCGTAGATGAAACCGGTGTAGCCCTGCAGCAGGGTGGCGCCGGCGAGGATGCGCTCCCAGGCCTGGTCGGCGGTTTCGATGCCGCCGACCGAGATCAGCACCAGATGGTCGCCGACGCGGCGGTAGAGCCGGCGCAGCACTTCCAGGGAACGCTCGGCGACCGGGGGCCCGGACAGACCACCCGCGCCCATGGCCGCGACCTCGGCGGCATCGGTGCGCAGGCCGTCGCGGCGGATGGTGGTGTTGGTGGCGACGATCCCGGCCAGCCCTAGTTCGACGGCGAGATCGGCGACGGCGTCGACATCGTCGTCGGACAGGTCGGGAGCGATTTTCACCAGCACCGGGACCTCGACGCTGTCGAGGACGGCCTGCAGGACCGGGCGCAGGGATTCGACGGCCTGCAGATCCCGCAGGCCTGGGGTGTTGGGCGAGCTGACATTGACGACGACGAAGTCGGCCAGCGGCCCGAGCAGCGACGCGCTCACCGCATAGTCGGCTGCGGCGTCGGCGGGTTCGACGATTTTCGTCTTACCGATATTCGCGCCGATCGGCACCCCGCCGCGGCGGTTGCGCAGATGTTCGGCCGCGGCGGCCGCGCCGTGGTTGTTGAAACCCATCCGGTTGATCAGACCGTGGTCGGCGGGCAGCCGGAACAGCCGCGGTGCGGGATTGCCGGGCTGGGCCTGCGCGGTGACGGTGCCGATTTCGGCGAATCCGAACCCCAATGGCGCCCAGGCGTTCACACCGTCGGCGTTCTTGTCGAATCCGGCGGCCAGCCCGAGCGGCGCCGGGAAGTCGATGCCGAAGGCATGGTTGCGCAGGATCGGATCGTCGGTGGTCAGCACTCTGGTCATCGCCCAGCGCGACGGCGCGAACCGGGCGGCCAGCCGCATGGCCGTGAACGCCAGATGGTGGATGCGTTCCGGCGGCAGCAGGAACATCAGGCGCAGCAGCAGTGAATACATGGCCTCACATTCCCGGTTCGGGCTGGGGTAGTAGTGCGGTTTTTCGCCGCCGCAGCAGCACCCGCCTGCTGCCGTCGGTGTATGCGCGCACTCGCGACAGTTCCCAGCCGCCGAATTCGGCTTGGATGGCCAGCCGCATCGATGCCGTCACCCGGGTCACCTCCGGTGGGAGCCGCAGCGGCACGTATTCGTAGTCGTCACTGGTGGTTTCCCAGCTCGCCGGTAGCGCTGCGCGTGATTGTGGCGCCATCACTGCCCTTTCTTCCGCTGGTCCGCGCGGATCCGTTGCAGACCGTCTCCGGTCGCGGAACCGACGAACAGGTCACCGGTGCGCTCGTCGATGGTCACCGAGTTCGGCTGTCGAACCGTCGGATAACGGCCCACCTCTTTCGGTATACCCGTCGACAGGTCGAATCCGACGACTTCGTTGCTCTGGGTACACGTCACCCACACGGTGTCGGACCGCTGATCGTAGGCAAGCGCGTAAGGCGACGATCCTACCGGGAATCGCTGCCGCAGCACGAGCGGTCCGGCAGTGTAGACCAGCAGTTCGTCGCCCGCAGTGTCGGTGACGATGATCCGGCCGAACGGGTCGGTGACCAGATTGGTGGCGCCGTCACCCGCGCGCAGTGCCAGGCCGAGGCGGTCTTTGCCGAGGTCGAGCTGGGTGAGCGAGGTCTGGCGGCGGTCCAGGACCGAGACATGGTCGCCGGTGATGGCGAGTGCGTCGGCGGAGGCCAGGCCGGAGATGGTTTCGGCGACCTTGCCGTCGGGGGACAGTTCGCGCACCTTGCCGTCTGCGGTGCCGACGAACATCGTGCCGTCGTCGCGATAGCGCACCGATCTGGCATCGCCGTCTACGGGCACCTCAGTGGTGACGCCGGAGGTGATGTCGACGCGCATGATCCGGTGGTCGCCGGGAATCAGCAATTCGCCCGGCTTGCCCTGCGCCAAGCCGACACCATGGGCGGGCAGCAGGAGGGTGCGCATCTGCACGTCCGGCGCGCCGGTGGGATCGACACGGGTGAACGTTGCGGGGTCGATGACGAACAACATCGTGCTGGTGTCGTGGCTCGCTTCGAGTGCAACCAGTCGTCCGGTGCCCGCCTCGGCGAACAGTGCGCCGACCGGGTTGTCGAGCCCCCACACATCCCCGGCGGGTTGCGCGCGCCGCTCAGGGGCAACCGCCGCGGTGGCCGCCGGTCGGGTCTCGAGCTTGTCGCTATCGGAATCGGAGGAACATCCGGCGATCAGCGCCAGCACCACCACACCAGCGAGCGCTGCGGGCAGCGAACCATGTGGGCGCATCCACCGAACTCCTTACTACGACGAATCATCCGCTACCGCACCATCTGACCATGATGGCGCACGTGACCGGCCTACCGGGGTCGTCGCTGACGGAGAATGTCGGCGATGGGGGTTACGGTTGACTCGAAACAATGTCCAATTCAGGGAGATCCGGTTGAAAGCCGACCATCCATCGGGATTTGCCATCGATGACATAACCGTTGGTCCGTTTGCTCACGGATTCGGCACCACGGCCGATGGCAGGCCCTACGCCTTCCGCACCGTGCGCTCCACCGTGGTGCTGGAGATCTACCGCGCCGACCTCGACAGCGACGTACCGGGACCGGAGGATGTGGTCGCCGTCGCGCAGGCCCGCGCCACCGATATCGACCTCGACGACGAGCGCAGTGTCGTGGCGCTGGTGCGCGACATGATTCCGGACGCGGAACCGGTCGAGGCGGTCCCGGATCGGGACATGACAACCGTGCGGGCCCTGCTGGGCCGGATCAGTTCAGTCATAGATGGTATGTAGATGGTGATGCCAACCACACGATTCATCCGTTCCGCGCTGACCGCGGCCGCCCTCGTCGCGGTGGCTGCGGCGTGCAGCACCGGACCGGACGAGGCCTCGGTCGATGCCGCGCGTTCCTCGGCCAACGCCTCGCTGTCGTCCTCGATCGCGGTCTCCTCGAGCGCCGCGCACCGACCGCTGCCGACGGCCGCCGAATTGGACGCGCAGATCAAACGCGCCCTGGATCCGGCGCTACCCGACTCCGAGCGCACCGACCTCATCGAGGACGGCGAGGCCTTCCGCGACGCCATCCCGGATATGTACCGGGCACTGCAGGACAATCCACGCGCCATCTACGGCGTCACCGACCCGGTCTTCGACAACCGCGACGGCACGCTGACCGCGACGATGCGGCTGGACAAGGACGGCAGCGGCACCGCGGTCCGCACCACCGTTGTGCATTTCGTGCTGCTCGACGGCAAGTGGAAGATCTCGCGCACCGACCTGTGCGGCATTCTGCGCTCGGCCGACTATCGCACCGCGGCCTGCGGCTAGATGATCGAATCCGGCTCGCTGCGGTGGGGGCGTCTCATCCACCGCCACCGTTATCTGGTGTTGGGCACAGCCATTGTCGTGGTGCTGCTCTCGGGCTGGTACGGCCGAGATCTGGCGGGCAGGCTGACCCAGGAGGGCTGGTTCGACGAGAGCAGTGAATCGGTGGCAGCCGCCAAGATCGCCGATGCCACCTTCGGCCGCGATACCGACAGCGACATCATCCTGCTCTACACCGCGCCCGAGGGTATGACCGTCGACGACCCGACAGTGCGTGCGGCAGTGACGAATTCGCTGAAGCAACTGCTGGCCCGCCACCCCGACCGGGTCCTGAAGATCGACAGTTACTGGGACAGCCCCTTCGCCGCGCAGGCCACCGACGCCTCGCACACCCACGCCTTCGCCAGTGTCGGATTGCGCGGGGAAGGCACCGCGACGGTCGAGAACTACACCGCGATCAAGGGCGAGTTGGGCGCTGGGCGCGCGGGCGGCGGACCCGGCGGCACCACGGTGCAGTTGGCCGGGCTGCAGCCGATTGTCGAGGGCATCAATCAAGGCATGCAGGACGACATTCGCCGGGCCGAGATCATCGCGCTGCCGATCGTGGCGATCCTGTTGTATTTCGTTTTCGGCGGGGTCGTCGGGGCATTGCTGCCGGTGCTGATCGGCGGGATGACCGTGCTCGGCACCCAGGGCACCATCCGGATGCTCACCGATCACATCGACGTGAATGTGTTCGCCAGTGCGGTGGTCACCTTGGTGAGTCTGGGGTTGGCGATCGACTACGGGCTGTTCACGGTGACCCGGTTCCGGGAGGAGTTGGCCGCCGGGCACAGCGTGGAGGATGCGACGGCGCGCACTGTCGCCACGGCCGGGCGCACCGTGCTGTTCTCGGCCGCGATCATCGCGATCAGCTTGGCGGCGTTGTTCATCTTCCCGAACGGGGTATTGCGGTCGGTGCCCTATGGCGGCATCAGTTCGGTGCTGCTCGCCGCGCTGCTGTCGGTGACGGCGCTGCCGGCGGTGCTGAGCATTGTCGGGCGGCGGATCGACCTGTGGGGTTGGCATCGGTTCTCACGCACCAAAACCGAGGCGCAGATCGACGCCGGATTCTTCTCGCGGTTGGCGACGCGGGCGATGCGGCGGCCGTGGACGGTTGTCGTACCGATTGTGCTCGGGCTGCTCGCACTGATCGTTCCGATTCGCAATATCGAGTTCGGCGGAATCAGTGAACGGTATCTGTCCCAAGACAATCCGGCGCGCGTCGCGCAGGAACGGTTCGACGAGTTGTTCCCGAGTTTTCGCACCGAGCCGATCAAGCTGGTGGTGGTGGGTGCGAATCCGCAGCAGCTCGGCGATATCCGCTACGAAGCCAGCCGGATTCACGGTCTAACCGGCCGTTTCGAACCGAGCGCACCGACCGAGGACGGGATCAATGTGCTCAACGCCGGTCTCGCCGACAAGCGCAATGCGGACGCGGTGATCGACGCGCTGCGGGCGATTCCGGAACCTTCCGGGGTGGACATCATGGTGACCGGTGTGCCCGCACTCGAGCGCGACAGCATCAATGGGTTGCTCGTGCGACTACCGTTGCTGGTCGGTCTCCTGGCGGTGGCGGCGTTGGTGATGTTGTATCTGGCATTTCGTTCGATTGTGCTGGCACTCAAGGCCGTTTCGATGAGCGCATTGAGTCTGGCCTCCACACTGGGCGTGCTCACCTGGGTGTTCGTCGAGGGGCACGGGGCCGGGATCTTCGACTTCACGCCGGGGCCGCTGATGTTCGCGGTGCTGGCGTTGATCGTGACGGTGGTGTTCGGGCTGTCCACCGACTACGAGGTGTTCCTGTTGTCGCGGATGGCCGAGGCACGCGCGGACGGCGCGTCGCCGTCGGAAGCCATCCGTTACGGCATAGCCCACACCGGCGGCGTAATCACTTCTGCCGCAGCGATTCTCATCGTGGTGACCGGTGCGTTCGGCTTCTCCGATCTGGTGTTGATGAAGTACATCGCCTACGGCATGATCGCGGCGCTGGTGCTGGACGCGTCCGTGATCCGCATGCTGTTGACACCCGCGGTGCTGAAGCTGATCTGGCGTTGAGCGCTCAGCGGGCGAGAGGATCGAGAATGACTGTGGTCAAGGGCGCGAACCTGGGCCTGATGTTCCTGCTGGAATTGGGGGTGCTTGCCGGAGCCGCGATCTGGGGTTTCACCCTCGATACGAATCCCATCGTGCGCATCATCGCCGGAATCGGCGCCGCCGCGGTATTCATCGTGGTGTGGGCGCAGTTCGCCGCGGGTGGCGGCAAGAATGCGCGATACCCGCTCACCGGCCCGTGGCGTGCTCTATTGGAGATCGTCTGGTTCGGCGGCGCGGCCGTCCTGATCGGGTTTGCCTGCACAGCACTTACCGGAATCGTGTTCTTCGCGCTGTGGGCGATCAACGGCGGACTGCGGTTGCTGTGGCATCAAGCCTGAGATCGACTGTCCGCAGTCGAACCCAAATCCTCGCTGAACCCGATCGAGCATGTCATCGGCTTCGTGGGCACAACTCCGAATAAGTTCGGGCGGGCAACGCCTTGCGTGGCCGGGCTTCGTCGCCATGCAGTGGGTTTCGAGCGGCGAATCGTCCAGCGACGAGCTGGCATGCCGGTTACAGGTCATCGAGGATTTCGCCCCCGTGTTAGTGGACCGGCCTGTGCCGTTCAACCGTGCTCGAGCGAAGACAGGCCTGCTGCGCCACGCAGAAAGCAACTGGGTCAGCGGCGGACGGGAAGGACCAGTTGGGCGCCGGTTATCGGGTGGTTGAGGACTTCGACGGGGTGTTGGTAGACGCGGGTGAGGAGTTCGGTCGTGAGGACCCTGCGTGGCGGGCCGTCCGCGGCTATGCGCCCGGATTCCAGGACCGCGACCCGGTCGGCGTAGGCGGCGGCGATACCGAGGTCGTGCAGGACGACGACAACGGCGGCGCCCGCGGCGGCTCGGGCGGTGGCCAGGCGCAGCACCGCTTCTTGGTGGCCGAGGTCGAGGGCGGCGGTGGGTTCGTCCAATAGCAGTGTTCCGGTGTCCTGGGCCAGCACGCGGGCCAGGGCGACGCGGGCGCGTTCACCACCGGAGAGCGTCGGAAATGCCCGGGCGGCAAGGTGTTCCACGTCGGCGGCGGCCATGGCGGCGGCGATCCGTTGGTCATCGAGGTCGCGGCGCTCGGTCCGCACCCACGGCGCACGACCCATGGCGACGACCTCACGAGCGGTGAACGGGAATCCGACGGTGTGACTCTGCGGCAATACCGCCCGGCGCCGCGCCATATCCAGATGCGACCAGTGGCCCAGTGCCCGCCCATCGAGTTCGATCGTGCCCTCGCTCGGCTCCAACTCACCCGCGAGCGCCGCCAACAGTGTCGACTTGCCCGCCCCGTTCGGCCCCACCAACGCCACGATCTCGCCCGCGACAACGTCGAAGTCGACGGCTTCGAGGACCCGGCGCGGATGGGCTCCCGAAGCACCACGCCTGTCGATGCTCACTCTGCGGGCCCGAAGCGTCACCGCACCCCGCTCCGGCGGCACCGGCAACTCATGGGTCCGTGCGAACACCGAACTCAATCCCTCCAGCACCCCGCTCACATCTCCGCCCCACCCACGGGCTCCGGTATGTACGCCCGGCCGACGCCGACGATCCGGCACGGCCCTTCGCGGATGATGCGGCCTCGCAGCGCCGCCGGGTTCGGCATTCCGACGTGCACCGCCGGTTGGCTGATCGGCGCGGACTGCCCGTCGACTCCCGGCGTGCGGCCCGGCATCGGCGCGCGACGCCACCACGAATCTGCGCTGGAGCTGCCTATCGAGCTGCATCCCGATAGCCCGCTAGCTGTCCCGTCGACGCGGCCGCACTGGTTGGCTCCCTGGCGATGATCCCGGGAAGAAGTACGAATCCTTCGGGGCAAGGGAGCGCGACGACACGTGCGGACGGCTTGTGGATCGGTTGCGCCCCAGGAGATTTCGTGAATCATGCCCAACCTCCAGCGCGAGCACGCGTGCGGCGCAGGAGCCAGAAGAAGAAGGGGCCGCCGATGAGGGAGGTGAGCATGCCGAGGGGGAGATCGGCGTTGTGGACCAGGGAGCGGGCGGCTACGTCGGCGGCGAGGAGCACTACCGCGCCGATGATGGCGCTCAACGGGATGAGGATGCGGTGGGCGGGGCCGACGAGCATGCGGACCACATGCGGCACGATCAGTCCGACGAACAGCACGATGCCGGTGAAGGCAACCCCCGCGGCCGCGAGGACGGCAACTACCACGATGACGTTGCGCCGCAAGCGCTCCACATCGACACCCAGATGTCGCGCGGCGGATTCACCGAGGGCGAGCAGGTCCAGGCGCGGCGCGATGAGGACCGCGGCGAGAATCCCGACAGCGGCCAGCGGAGCGACGACATGTACCGCGTCCCAGGTGGCTCCGTTCAGACTGCCCAACTGCCAGAACACGATCTGATCGCGGGCGGCGGGGGTCGCGATGAACAGCAGGAACGCGATCAGCCCACCCGCGAAGGCATTGATCGCGACACCGGTGAGCACCAGCGTGACCACCTCGGTGCGCCCATTCGATCGCGACAGCAGATACACCAGCAATGTGGTCAACAGCCCCGCAGCGAATGCGGCCGCCGCCACCGACCACGCCGCCACGAACGCCCCACCCACCACGATCACCGTGCCCGCACCGACCGCCGCCCCAGCCGACACTCCGATCACACCGGGTTCGGCGAGCGGATTCGCGAACACCCCCTGCAACAATGCACCCGCTGTCGCCAATGCCGCACCGACCAGGATCGCGAGCACCACGCGGGGAAACCGCACTTCCCACAGCGTCACCTCACCGGCCGGGTGCGCGGGCATCGGCCCCCAGTCCAACCCGATCCGATGCAGCACACTGCCCGCGACCTCGGCAGGGGTCGTCGGCACCTGCCCGATCGCCGCGGACGCCAACGCCAGCACCACCAGCGCCGCCACCGCCACGGCGAACACGATCGCGGTGCGCGACCATCCCCGCGACTTCGGCGCGACCGGATGCGGACTGTGCGGCATCGCCGAGTCGGTCGTGGTCGTCCCAGTGGCCCTTTCGTTCACACTCGCCCCTGCCCGATCCTCACCCACAGGATCGCGGTGACCGCCCGCACTTCACCGACGTTCCTGAGCACGGCCCGATCTCCGCACCGTGACGGGCCGCTCATGCGGGCTCGGTGCCGTACACGGCCGCACTGAGGGCGGCAATCACCCGGCCGGTGTTCGGGCCGAAACTCAACACCACCGAGTCGGCCATATCGACCACGCGCTTGTTGCGCCCGGCGGGTGTCTGCGCGATGCCGGGCACCTTTTCCAGCCCGTTGACGCCGCCGACCGACTTCAGCCCGTCCGACATCACCAGCAGCACATCCGGTGCGGCCGCGATCATGGCCTCACTGGTGATCGCGACGAACGGTTCGGGCAACCCGGCCTCGGTGCCCGCATCGCGCGCGCCGAGTGCGGCGATGAGGGCGTCGGCGCCGGAGCCGGGTCCAGCGAGCATGGTGATGGCGGTGCTGCGCAGGTAGAGGAAGGCGATGGTGAGGGGTTTGTCCTGCTTGGGTACCGCGGCACTGGCGGCGGCGATTTCGCCACGGGTGCGCTGGGCCAGGGCTTGGCCGCGATCGGGTACGCCGAGTGCGGCGGCGACAGCCTCGATCTGCGGCACCACCCCGTCCATGGTGCGCTGCGGATCGAAATAGACGACCGTCACCCCGGCCGCGCGCAGTTGCTCGCGCACCTGCGGTGCCGCGCTGGTGCTGTCGGTGAGAAAGACCGAAGGACGCAGCGCCAGAACGGATTCCACGTTCAGTGAACCGCTGCCACCGGTCACGATGGGCAGATTCGCGACCGCGGGAAATCCAGCCGCGGTGCTGCGCCCGACCATTTTGGCGCCCATACCCAACGCCCAGACCGTCTGCGCGAGTGTGCCGAAGCGGTCGGCGGCGATGATGCGGCTGGCATCGGTGACCGTGACTTCGGCCCCGTCGAAGGATCGGACGGTCGCGGGCAGCGTAGGCGTGGGTTCGGGCCCGATCGGCACCGGATCGAGGTTTTCCAGTTTCGCGGTGACCGGCCCGCGTCCGCCGCTGCTGGTGGCATCGCTGCCGGTTCCGCAGGCCGAACCGACCAGCAGGGTCAATGCCAGCACAGCCAGGAGGGAACGCGCCCCGCCGGATCGGACACGGTCGAGAAACCTCATGCAGGTAAGGCTAGCCTCCCTCATCGGATCACCCCGCCGCGCGTGCGCTGACATCGTCGAGCGCGGCCGCGATGGCACGCGGCAGTTCCAATGTCTCAGCGGCCAGCACCCCGGTGAGCTGCCCGATATCGCGCGCGCCGACGATCATGCTCGCGATGCCGGGACGGTCGCGGATCCAGGCGAGGGCCACGGCCAACGGTGAGGTGGCCAGTCCGTCGGCGGCGGTCACCAGCGCCTCGACCACCCGGGTCGCGTGGTCGTCGAGCCGGTGCCGGATCTCGGCGGCGGTCGCCTCGTCCGCACCGCGCGAATCGGCGGGCACTCCGTCACGGTACTTGCCGGTGAGAATGCCCCCGGCCAGCGGCGCGGTGGCGATCAGTCCCACACCGTGATGTTGCGCGGCCGGAATGAAGTCGGTTTCGGTGTCACGGACCAGCAGCGAGTACGGGGTCTGCGCGACGGTGACGGGCGCGACCGCGGCGAGGCTGGCGACCTGCCAGGCATTGAACCCGCGCGCACCCGCGTAGCGGACGCGCCCGGAGCGCACCGCGAATTCGAGAGTGGCGGCGACCTCGTCGAGCGGGGTCGCGGGATCCCAGGCGGCGACATGCCAGATATCGAGATAGTCGGTGCCCAGTTCGAGCAGTGTCCGATCGAGCTGGCGCAGCAGCGCGCGACGGGAGGTGTCCACGGCCGGTCGCATCGGCTCCGGCTCGGGCACGGTCGGCCCTGCGGGTGCGGGCGTGGTCCGCGGCGCGACACCTGCGCAGCCGCTGAGTACCAGATCGTCACGGGAGACCAGATCGCCGAGCAGTTCGGCCAGGATCCGTTGTGCCGCACCGCCGGCGTAGGCGGGGGAGGTATCGACCAGTGTGCCGCCGGCCTCGGCGAACGCCACCAACTGCACCGCCGCGTCGTCGGTATCGGTATGCGCCCCCCAGGTGTGGGTGGCGAGTCCTATCCGGGACACCCGTAGGCCGCTGCGGCCGACCGTCCGCTGTTCCATCACCGTGTCCGCGCAATCGTCACGGCGCCAAGCCTAGAGTGTGGATACGCAACTCGACGCCCACCAGCACCGTGGGTCGCACGGTCGAGCCGGGCATGCCACCGCCATCTCGACACTGTACTGTCGCTGCGTGATTGCGGCGGTGGTCACAGTGATGCGATCGATCGCCGGACCAATTGCCCAGTAGGAACACATATTTCGGGCGGAAGTGGAGGCTGGTTCGTGGTCGGCGAGTCGATGACCTGGGTGCAGGCCTTGGTACTTGGTCTGGTACAAGGTCTCACGGAGTTTCTGCCGATCTCCTCTTCGGCGCATCTGCGCATCGTGTCGGGGGTGTTCTTCGGCGACGACGCGGGCGCCTCGTTCACCGCGGTCACCCAGTTGGGCACCGAGGCGGCGGTGCTGGTGTTCTTCGCCAAGGACATCTGGCGGATCATCCTCGCGTGGTTCGCCGGGCTGCGTGATCGGCTGACCAAGCGTGGCGAGCCGGAACTGCCGCTGCACGACCAGCCCACCATGCGCCTTCCGGTCATTACCGCCGATCACAAGCGCGTCCTGGACGAGCAGGCGCAGCGTGAACTCGACTACCGCATCGGCTGGTATGTGATCATCGCGACGATCCCGATCGGGGTGCTCGGATTCCTGTTCAAGGATCTGATCCGCACCGGCGCCCGCAATTTATGGTTGATCTCGTTCATGCTGGTCGCGTTCGCGCTGGTCATCGCCGCCGGTGAGTACTACGGACGCAGGATCCGCCCGATCGAGCAGCTGACCACCCGCGACGGTTTGATCATGGGCTTCGCGCAATGCCTGGCCCTGGTCCCGGGTGTGTCGCGTTCCGGTGCGACCGCGACGGCGGGTCTGTTCCTCGGGCTCGAGCGTGAAGCGGCCGTGCGGTTCTCGTTCCTGCTCGCCATTCCCGCGGTGACCGCGTCGGGCCTGTTCAGCCTGCCCGACGCGTTCGAACCGGCGGGTGAGGGCCTCAATGCCAGCGGACCGCAGCTGCTGGTCGCGACGATTCTGGCGTTCGTGGTCGGGTATGCCTCGGTGGCATGGCTGTTGAAGTTCGTCGGCAAACATTCCCTGGACTGGTTCGTCGGCTACCGCATCGTGCTCGGGCTGACGGTCATGGGCCTGCTCGCGAGCGGAGTGGTGTCGGCGACATGATCGTTAGGCTGGTGCCATGACGGTGATCCTGCTGCGGCACGGTGTTTCGACCTCGAATACCGCCCGCACCCTGGCCGGGCGCAGTGCGAGCGTCGATCTGACCGAGCACGGCGATACCCAGGCCCGCGCCGTCGCCGAACGGCTCGCCACGCTGCCGATCGAGCACATCGTGCATTCGCCGCTACTGCGCTGTCAGCGCACGGTCGCACCGCTTGCGGAAAAGCTCGGTCTGGAACCGGAGTACGACGATCGGTTGATCGAGGTCGACTACGGCGACTGGACCGGCAAGGCGATCGTGGATCTGCTGACCGAACCGCTGTGGAAGGTGGTGCAGCGGCACGCCTCGGGCGCGGTCTTCCCCGGCGGCGAAGGTCTGGCGCAGGTGCAGATCCGTGCGGTGGCCGCGGTGCGCGAGCATGATCGACAGTTCGCCGAGAAGGCCGGTCACGATGTGCTGTGGGTGGCGTGCACGCACGGTGACGTGATCAAATCCGTGCTCGCCGACGCGCTCGGCCTGCATCTCGACGGTTTCCAGCGCATCGTGGTCGAACCCGCCTCGCTCAGCATCGTGCGCTATACCCCGACCGCGCCGTACGTGGTTCGGCTCAACGACACCGGAGCGGATCTGTCCGGTTTGGCAATCAAACCGCAACGGCCCGCCTCGGATTCCGGGGCGCCCGCGGAGCCCGAAGCCGGTCCGGTTCCCGGTGGGGAGCTTGGTGGTACCCCGAGTGCGGATAATGGGAATGCGGAGCTTCGAGATTCCTTGTAAACGAGTAGGTGGCGTGTTGCGGAGTCCAGCGCCGCGGGTAGTCGATCAGGGTCACGTATCAGGAGGTGCAGATGTCTCGCGCAATCCACGTATTTCGCACCCCCGATCGTTTTGTCGCCGGGACCGTCGGTGAGCCGGGCGATCGCTCGTTCTACCTGCAGGCCGTGCAGGAACCACGGGTGGTCAGCGTGTTGCTGGAGAAGCAACAGGTGAAGGTGCTCGCCGACCGGATGGGTCTGCTGCTCGACGAGGTCGCGCGCCGCTTCGGCGCCGAGGTGCCGCCGCAGGCCGAGGACATCTCCGACAGCGACCCCCTGGTGACCCCGATCGACGCCGAGTTCCGGGTCGGCACCATGGGCCTGGGCTGGGACGCCGATGCGGGCGCGGTGGTGGTGGAACTGCTGGCGATCACCGAAACCGAGGTCGACGAGTCGGTGGTGCTCGATGACACCGAGGAGGGCCCCGACGCGGTGCGGGTATTCCTGACCCCGATCCAGGCGCGGGAGTTCGCGTTGCGCTCCACCCGGGTGATCGCGGCGGGCCGCCCGCCGTGTCCGCTGTGCGGGGAACCGCTTTCCTCGCGCGGGCATATGTGTGTGCGAACCAATGGATACAAGCGCGGGGATATTTTCGGCGCGGCCGAGCTAGAGGAGTAGTCCGTGGCCGAGGCTCGGTGGCACACCGCGGAATTGACGGTGATCGGTCGGGTGACGACCGCGAGCAACGTCACCCTCGTCTGCGATACGGACGGCGTTCGCGTCGTCTACAAGCCGGTGCGCGGGGAACGGCCGCTATGGGATTTTCCGGACGGCACCCTGGCCGGGCGTGAGGTGGCCTCATATCGGGTGTCGGACGCGCTCGGCTGGGGTGTCATCCCGGAGACGATCCTGCGCGATGGCCCCTATGGGCCGGGCATGGTGCAGCGGTGGGTGGAGTCGGTGGACAACCACACCGAGCAGGGCAACCGGCTCGATCTGGTGGATCTGGTTCCGTTGGGTGCGGTGCCGGACGGGTTCTGCGAGGTGCTGCGCGCTGAGGATCCGGCGGGCAACGAGGTATCGCTGATCCATGCCGACGATCCGCGACTGCAGCGGATGGCGGTGCTCGACGTGCTGCTCAACAATGCCGACCGCAAGGGCGGGCATGCGCTGGAAGGCGTCGACGGGCAGGTCTACGGCGTCGATCATGGCATCTGCCTGCACAGTGAGCACAAGTTGCGCACGGTGCTGTGGGGCTGGGCGGGTAAACCCATCTGTGATGGGTTGATGGCCGACATCGCCGCCTTCGCCAAGGAACTGCCCGGTTCGGTCGCCGATGATCTCGTACCGCATCTCACCGATGCGGAGATCGAGGCGCTCGCCGACCGTACGCAGGAACTGCTGGACAACCCGGTGATGCCGATGCCGCGCACGTCGCGGCCGATCCCGTGGCCCGCATTCTGAGCTGAGGTCGGCACAGCCCGGGGATACCGTCGGCGGTCGCTTGCGATGTGCGCGCGGTGCCGAATTGCATCGAGTGTCGGGGCGCATGTGCTGCCTGATGGGACGACGGTTTCCGCGTTCCGACATACAGAGCGCGGCCGGGCGGGGATTCGCGGGCGCGCGAGGCATTCTGCACAGGCACGACCGCGGCCGGGAGTGGCGCGTGTGGGGTACTCAGCTGAGCAGCGGGCGGACTTCGGCACCGACGAAGCGGACGAATTCGATCAGGTTCGGATCGTCATCGGTGGGTTCGAGGACTACGGTATCGGCGCCTGCGTCGGCGTAGCGGCGGACGGCATCCGCGATGGCTTGTGCGTCGCCCGCGACGCCTGCCTCGGGCGGGTGCTCGCTGGAGTTGCGTTGCTGGGCCGCCGACAAGCGTGCGGCCGCGTCCGGGCCGGTGGCCGTGAGCAGGTTGACGATGACCCGATGCGGTTCGGTGCGTGCGGCTTTCGCGCGGCCTTCCTCGATGCGCGCACGGGCGGCGCGGACGCCGTCGGGGGTGGTTCGTGCGGTGAGGATGGTGGCGTCGGCGAGTTCGCCGGACAGTCGCAGGGTCTGCGGGCCGGTCGCGGCGGCGGTGATCGGCGGGGGCGTGGTCGGCGGCCATTCCAGGGCGACATTGTCGAGGTGCACGTATCGGCCTGCGGCGCTGACCTTTTCACCGTTCAGCAATCCGCGCAGCGCAACCAGATGTTCCCGTAGCAGCGTCATCGGCGATTCGACCCGCGCACCGATCTGTCCCATCCAGTCCTGCACACCGTGCCCGAAACCCGGAATCACCCGGCCCGGATGCAGCCGCAACAGCGCCGCCACCTCCATGGCGGTGAGCGCTACATTACGCAGCGGCACCGGCATCACCCCGATCCCGACGCGCACTCGCTCGGTCCGCGCCAACACCGTTGCGGCGGTGGTGATTCCACCGGCCCAGAAGCAGTCCTCCCACAACCACACTTCTTCGAGACCGCTGTCCTCGGCTGCGGCCGCGACCGCGACCAAATGTTCCGGGGAAACTTGGGGCATCGACACCGCACCGAGAACAGTCACCCGTCCAACCTAGCGCGGTCGCACTCGGCCGCGGCCGAATTCGGACGGCCCCGTGCACACGGCAAACTCAGCGACAGTGACCTGCGCCACTCGCGGCAATTCGATCCGCCGGACGGCAAACATTGACATCCGACTTTTGCGACATCGGGGCAGGTCAGATCCGGGGTGGTTGGCATACAACCAACCGTTGGGAGCAGGGTGCGGCGCAATGGCCTCCACCACACCTTTACCCTCGAATCATGCAGTCCTGGTCCGATACCGCCCTACCGTCAATTCCCGGAGCAGGGCCACCGTTGCGGTTGTACGACACCGCCGACCGGCAGGTTCGCCCGGTGACCCCGGGCCCTACGGCCACCATGTACGTCTGCGGGATCACCCCCTATGACGCCACCCATCTCGGCCACGCCGCCACCTACTTGACGTTCGACCTGGTCAACCGGCTGTGGCGCGACGCGGGCCACAAGGTGCATTACGTGCAGAACGTCACCGATGTCGACGACCCGCTGTTCGAGCGCGCCGCCCGCGACGGTGTGCACTGGCGCGATCTGGGCACCCGCGAGATCAATCTGTTCCGGGAGGACATGTCCGCCCTGCGCATCGTGCCGCCGCGCGACTACATCGGTGCCGTGGAGTCCGTCGACGAGGTCATCGAGTTCGTGCAGAAGCTGCTGGCCTCGGGCGCGGCGTACACGGTCGAGGATGCCGAATATCCGGACATCTACTTCCGCGCCGATGCCACCGAGCAGTTCGGCTACGAATCGGGCTACGACCGCGCAACCATGGAGCGTCTGTTCGCCGAACGCGGCGGCGATCCCGACCGTCCCGGCAAGCGCGACACCATCGACGCACTGCTGTGGCGCGCCGCGCGTCCCGACGAGCCGTCGTGGCCGGCGCCCTTCGGTGCCGGGCGACCCGGTTGGCATATCGAGTGTGCGGCGATCGCGCTCAACCGCGTCGGCCCGGAATTCGATATCCAAGGCGGCGGTAGCGACCTGATCTACCCGCATCACGAGTACTCCGCCGCACACGCCGAGGCATTGATCGCGGGCCGCCGCTTCGCCCGCCATTACGTGCACGCCGGTCTGATCGGCCTGGACGGCGAGAAGATGTCCAAGTCGCGCGGCAACTTGGTGCTCGTCTCCAAGCTGCGTGCCGCAGGCGTCGACCCTGCTGCCATCCGCCTCGGCCTGCTCGCCGGTCACTACCGCCAAGACCGTATGTGGACCGACGCCGTCCTCGCCGACGCCACCGCCCGCCTGGACCTGTGGCGCCGAGCCACCGCGCTCGCTTCCGGCCCCGCCGCCGAAGACACCGTCGCCCGCCTCCGCCAACACCTCGCCGACGACCTGGACACCCCGAAAGCCCTTGCCGCCGTAGACAACTGGGCAAATCAGGCCCTGGCCTACGGCGGCCAGGACAACGAGGCCCCTGCTCTGATCGCAACCGCCGTGGACGGTCTACTGGGCGTTCAGCTCTGATCTTTGCCGAAACCGCCGTGCTGCTCGTAACCATCTGGCGCCCGAGCGGATTCGGTCGGCTCGCCGATCAGCGGCGCGACGCGCTGGCGCGCGCGACTGTCGGCGTCTGCGGGCGCGGAGAGCAGTTCGACGCGCTCCTTCGCACACGCTTTCGGCCCGCATATCTGCCGATCGAGCGCGGATGGGGCGAAAGTGCTCGTGTGGTGGGGAACGGCGGCTGCGGGACAGGGTGTGGGTTGTTCGGGGAGGTGATCCGTGGTGTTGTACACGGGTGTGTGGCATTCATCCTCGGGGCTTGGTGGGGCGGTGGTCGGCGCTCGGTGGTGTGATCGGCGCGGGTACGGCGTCGGCGGCGGGGCGGTTGCGGGCCTCGGCCGCGCAGGCCGATCCGCGGACGGTGGCGGCGCGGGTACGGTTCTTCGGGGCGGACGTGGTGGATCCGGACACGGGTGCGGTGCGTGCGGATCGGGTGGTGTTGTCCTGGGTGGGGTGCACGACCTATGCGTTCGCGATGGCGGGGTCGGTGTTTCTGCTGGATGCGTGGGTGCCGCGGCTGACGAGCACCGGTTATGTGCCCGCGACGGCGCAGGATCTGGTGGATCTGGCGCCGGAGGCGATATTCATCGGGCACGGGCATTTCGATCACGCCGCTGATGCGGGTCGGATCGCCGAGGCGGCGGGGGCAGTCGTGTATGGAACCGCCGAGCAC
Organism: Nocardia sp. NPDC102475; assembly: GCF_055584605.1. Taxonomy (NCBI): domain Bacteria; kingdom Bacillati; phylum Actinomycetota; class Actinomycetes; order Mycobacteriales; family Nocardiaceae; genus Nocardia; species Nocardia sp. NPDC102475. The sequence goes on from NZ_JBVJLS010000042.1 coordinate 31,533, forward strand.
GGCGTGAATATCCGTGCACAGGTGGCGGATCCGACATTCCGAACGATCGCACTCGGGGACGGCGCATCGCCGCCGGGGGAGCGGCACGAGTTCACCGTGGGGTCGGTGGAGGTCACCGCGGTCCGTCATGTGCACTCCGCGCCCACCGCTCCGGAGCGGCCCGGCGGGTCCGCGCCGTTTTTCCCGCTACCGCAACTGGGCGCCCTGGTGCGGCATCCACCGACACTGGCAGGTGTCCTGCAGAGTGCGCCGCGCCTCGGCGATCCGGAGGGCGGCACTCTCCTCTACCAATTCCGCGTTCCGGGATTCGCGCTGGTCTGGCACGATTCCTCGGGGCCGCTCACCGAGAAGGCCCCGCAGGTCTTCGATGTCTTCGCCGACCTTCCACCTACCGACGTCCAGATCGGTGCGGTCCAGGGCTTCAACCAGATCAGCAATGGTCTTCGCGACCCGCGCCGCTACATCGAGGCCATCCGTCCCGCACTCTTCGTCCCCAGCCACCACGATAACTGGCTGCCCGGCTTAACCGCCTCCGCCGCCACTTACGACATCCCACTGCGTGGCGAACTGGCCCGCATCCCCACCGGCCACCGCCCAGATCTGCGTCCCCTCTACGACCCGGTCGACTACGTCAATCCCCACCGCCTGACCTTCGCACTGTAACCCCAACTGCCACAACACCTTACGGCTGTTCGCTGCATCGGCGCGGGCAAGTCGGCCGTTCAGCAAGCATCGCAGGCTCGCCGCCGCGAGCAATACACAGCCATCGACCTTCTCGAACACCGCCAGCCACCACGCTGCGATCGGGACGAGTCGAATGGTTACTCGGACCCGACCGGCCCCCTGTGCTTCGCCTTGCATCCAGACCGAAGCGCCACTCAGGGAACTGATCTGGGTGGGAGGCGGGCGGCCATGGCGGCCAGGTTGTCGGCGAAGGTGAGGACGAATTCGACGCAGAGGTCGATGAGTTCGTCGCGGGTGACCTCGATGCCGCCGTCGAGCCAGGCCAGGATCAGTTCGGCGGCGCCGCCGGTGATCATCAGCGAGACCGCGCGCACCAGGGTGTCGCTGCCCGGTGGTGGCGCGAGGAGGGCGCGTTCCTGATCGGCGACGACGTCGGCGATGGTGCGCATGGCGGCGGCGCGGCGGCGCATCAGGGTTTCGCTGCCGTGGGCTTCGGCGAAGGCGATGCGGGCGCGGCGCGGGTCGTCGATGACGGAGGTGACGATCCCGGTTACCGCCGCACGCGTTTTGGCCGGAATCCCCTCGGGTGCGGCGGCGAGGGCGTCGAGGGAACTGCGGACGGCGGTGTCGATGATCTCGTCGTGCACGGCGGCGGCCAGGGCGTCGAGGTCCGAGAAGCTCTCGTAGAAGAAGCGCGGGCCGACCTTGGCCTGTTCGCAGACTCCGCGCACCGTGGTGGTCGCCCACCCCTGGGTGCCGATGATCTCGAGGGCCGCATCCATCAGGCGACGGCGGCGATCCTCGCGCCGCTGCGCGGCGGAGGTGCCGCGGTAGATCCCGGTCGCTACCCGTGTCACAGGCTCAGTATGCCGCAGGCAAATCAGGAAACAACCGTTTACGGAAACCATTGATTCCTGTATGGTGTGGATCACACGATTTTCGCAAGGATGCGAGAGGACGACCATGATGTCGACGATGGGCCGACGAGCGAAGTACGCCGCATCCGCGCTGGCCGAGCGTTATCCGTCGCGGACCCGAGCCCTCGCCGAACCACCCGCCGGTAGCGAATTGCGGCCGATACTAGGCGATTACGGCTTACCGATCATCGGGCACGCCCTCCCAGCCATGACGGACAACCTCGATTTCGCGCGGCGGCGCGTCGGGAAATACGGTCCCGTGCAGTGGTCCGGACTGCTCGGGCGGCAGGTCGTGATGGTGGTGAGCCCGGAGGCGATCGAGGAAGTGCTCGCGGACCGGGACAGGGTGTATTCCGCCAAGGGGGGCTACGACTTTTTCATCGGCCCCTTCTTCCGTGGCGGCATTCTGCTGCGCGATTTCGAGGAGCACCGCTACCACCGGCGCATTCTGCAGCAGGCTTTCACCCGGCCGCGACTGGTCGGCTATCTCGATATCACCACACCTGCGATCGCCCGCGGCATGAGTGACTGGTTGCCCGCCAACGACTTTCAGCTTTTCCCGGCAACCAAACATGTGCTGCTGCGCATGGCATCGGAGGTGTTCATGGGCGCACGCCTCGGTCCAGAGGCGGCGCGGCTCGAGCGCGCGTTCATCGATGCGGTGCGCGGCGGGCAGGCGTTGGTGCGCACCAATCTGCCCGGCGGTGTGTGGGCGAAGGGCTTGCGCGGACGCAAGGTACTCGAGGACTACTGCCGCCGGGAAATGCCCGCCAGACGCGCGGGCACCGGTGACGATCTGTTCAGCGTGCTGTGCCACACCGCCAGCGATGAGGGCCATACCTTCACCGATCAGGACATCGTCGACCATCTGATCTTCGTGCTGATGGCCGCGCACGACACCAGCACCATCGCGCTGGCGATGATGGGCTATCAACTCGGTCTGCATCCGGAGTGGCAGGACCGGCTGCGCGCCGAATCGCAAGCGCTGGGCAAGGATTCGCTCGATTACGATGATCTCGACCGGCTGCCCGCCCTGGATCTGGTGTTCAAGGAGATCCTGCGGATGTACTCCCCGGTCGGTCAGCAGATCCGGGAGACATTGCGCGACACCGCGATCCAGGGCCACTTCCTACCCGCGGGCACCATTGTCGTCATCGGCTCGCATTCGGCGATGCGTATCGATCGCTGGTGGCACGACCCCGATGTCTTCGATCCGGAGCGTTTCACCGCCGAACGCCAAGAGGACAAATCCCACCGCTACGTCTGGGCGCCCTTCGGCGGCGGCGCGCACAAGTGCATCGGCCTGTACTTCGGCGGCATGACCGTCAAGGCGATCATGCATCGCATGCTGTTGCACTACCAGTGGTCGGTGCCGGCCGGATATGTGCCGCCGATGGGCTGGGCGACCGGCCCGATCCCACTCGACGGCCTCCCGATCCGGCTGCAAGCCGCACGCGTCGAAACCCGGCGTCCCGCATGAGAATCACCGCCGACCGAACCCGCTGCCAAGGCCACGGCATGTGCGAAGCCCTACTTCCGCACATCTTCCAGGTCGACAACTCCGGCAAAGTCAGCATCCTCACCGACCCCATCCCTACCTCCGACCACCCCGACGCCCAGCTCGCCATCGACACCTGCCCCGTCGAAGCCCTGCGCGCCGAGGCGTGAGAAGTGCTGGGTCAGACCTCGGAGGGGATTTGGGTGACTGGTTCGTGGGTGGTGGCGGATAGGGTTGGGGCGTAGAGGGTTTCGATTTCGGTGGCGTATTTGGTCGCGATGGGCTTGCGGCGCAGTTTCATGGTGAGGGTGATTTCGTCGCCGCCGGGCTCCCAGAAGGTGGGCAGGATGGTGAAGCGTTTGATCTGTTCCACGCGGGACAGTTTCGCGTTGCCCGCGGCGATGCCCTGGGCGATTTCGGCGATGACACCCGGGTCGGCGGCCAAGGCGCGGGCGGAGGCGTCGGGCAGACCGCGTTGAGTCGCATAGGGTGTCGCGGATTCGGCGTCGAGCACGATCAGGGCGGTGTTGTAGGGGCGGGCGTCGCCGATGGTGACGATCGAGCCGACCAGCGGGGTGGCGGCCTTGATGGTGTTCTCGATATTGGCCGGAGACATATTCTTTCCGGCCGCGTTGATGATGAGTTCCTTTTTGCGGTCGACCACGCGTAGGTAGCCGTCGGCGTCGCGGGTGAGGATATCGCCGGTGTGCAGCCAGCCGTCGGCGTCGATCGCATCGGCGGTCTTGCCCGGCTCCTTGCGGTAGCGCTTCATGACGAGCGGTCCGCGAACCAGGAATTCGCCGTCCTCGGCGATTTTGACCTCCGAACCGGGCAGCATGCGACCGACGGTGCCCAGGCGCGCTTCGGCGGGTGGGCTGGCGCTGGCCACACACGTCAGTTCGGACATACCCCAGATCTCGGAGATGGGGACGCCGAGACCGCAGAAGAAACCGAGGGTCTCCGGCGGGATCGGCGCGGCACCCGACATCGCCCACTTCACCTGGTCCAGGCCGAGTTTGGCGCGCAGCCTCGACAGCACCGACTCATCGGCCTTTGCCCACTCGGCGGCCAGCTCCGCATCGACGGTTCCGCCCTCCAGCAGCACTGCGGCCTTGCGTGCGGCCACAGCGAGCGCCCATTGCAGTGCGGCCCTCGTGGTTTCGTCGGGCTCGTTGGCGACCGAGAATTCGACCGCGGCCTTGAACTTCTCCCACACTCGTGGCACCGCACCCCAAATCGTCGGGCGCGCATCCAATAGCGCCGCGGGCAGCTGGTTGCGGTCCGGCACGACGGTGATCTGAATGCCGTAGTACTCCTGCAGGTACAGCGCGGTGAACCGGTCGGCCATATGCGCGGTCGGCAGGTAGGAGGTCTGCCGGTCGCCGAATTCCACCGGGAGTACGGCATTGAAGGCGTGTGCCTCGGCGGTCAGGTTGGCATGAGTGATCTCGACGCCCTTCGGATTTCCGGTGGTACCGGAGGTGTAGACCAGCGTCGCGATATCGTCCGGCCGAACCGAACGCCACGTCGACTCGAAGTCGAAATCGTTGCGTCCCTTGGCCTTCAGCTCCGCGAGACTGATCGTTCCCGCGTGCTCGGCATCCATGCACACGATGGTCTCGATCTGCGCTCCACAGGTGCGGACCCGCTCGACGTACTGTTCCTCGCAGATCACCACCCGATTGCCCGCATTGCCGAACACATAGTTCAGCTGCTCCGGTGCGAGGGTGTTGTACACCGAGAACGAGGTCGCGCCGGTGTGCTGTGCGCCCACCTCGATCGGATAGAACTCGACCCGATTGGCCATCATCAGCGCGACCGTATCCCCGCGCCCGATCCCGAGCGCATGCAATCCCGCCGCGATATGCCGGACCTGCTCGGCGTACTCCCGCCAGGTCAATGTGTGCCCGCCACCGATGGAGCGCACTGCGATCGCGTCGGGATCGATCGCCGCCACCCGCTGGAAGGCGGCACAGGAGGTATTCGGTTCGGTCATCGCACACCACAATCACTACGGCCACATTTTCTTCCCGACCGTAGGTTGCCACACAACCCCGCGTGCCGTTTTCACCCGATTTCGCCCTTGCCCGTCCGCGCTCGGCGCCGCTGGCGACGGCTTGCGTCGCACCCGAGCCACTGGGTTGGGGCGATCATGGGAGATCCCACCGATCTCGCTTACGAGTTCTGCAGGAGGTCGCGGGGCCAATGGCTCCGTGATGCGCCGTCGGGGCATGCTCCGGCGCGATGCGGGCCGAGGATGGACCCCGGGACCGGCCGGGATCAGCTGGTGCCCTCGATGAATCCCGTGTGCTGGCACGGTATCCGGGCCGCCAAGCGCCACAGGGAGGTCACTTCTGCGGCTCGGGCTGCGTGGAACGGGTCTGTGGTGTCGCGGGGTCGGAAGTGGCGCGGCCTGGTGTCGATCCGGTCGATGACGCGCAGGCCCGCCGAGTCGATGGCGGTGCGGAGTTCGGTGCGGGTGCGCAGGCCGAGGCGTTCGGCCAGATCGGATAGGACCAGCCAGCCCTCGCCGCCTGGTTCGAGGTGGTCGGGGAGGTCGGTCAGGAAGGCGCGCAGCATGGAGCTGTCCGGGTCGTAGACGCCTTGTTCGACGGTGGAGGTCGGACGGACCGGGAGCCACGGCGGATTGCAGACGATCAGGTGTGCGCGGCCGTCGGGGTACAGGCCGGGGCCCTGGACATCGATGCGGTTCGTGAGCCCGAGGCGGTCGATATTGTCGCGGGCGCAGTCGAGTGCGCGCGGATTGATATCGGTGGCGACGATGTGGTCGACGCCGCGGCGGGCCAGCACCGCCGCCAGCACGCCGGTTCCGGTTCCGAGGTCGAATGCGGTGTGGTGCTGGACCGGTAATGGTGCGTCGGCGACCAGATCGACGTATTCGCCGCGCACGGGGGAGAACACCCCGTAGTGCGGGTGGATCCGCGCGCCGAGAGCCGGTACCAGGACACCGTTTTCACGCCACTCGTGCGCCCCGATCGCTCCGAGTAGTTCGGTCAAGGCGATCACCATCGGCTCATGCGCGGACCCATACACCTCGGTGCACGCCTGCCGAACATCGGGCGCGCGGCGCAGTGCCAGGGAATGGTCCGGCTCCAATTGCACGATCAGCCTGCCCAACACCCGTGCCCGCTGCCCCCGAGCCCGCCGATTGAGGTGAAAGGATTCGGCTGGTCCGTTGCCCACCGGTACGGGTTTTCGATCTATGCGGCGGCGCAATGCCTGCAACAGCTGACGGGCGTTGTGAAAATCGCCACGCCACAGCAGCGCCGTCCCCTGGCAGGCCAAGTGGTAGGCGGTATCGGCACGCATGCGGTCATCGGCGACAGTGATTTGCGCGGGCGCGGGCGTCGCGCTTTCGGAATGCCACTGTGCGCTGTGGTCGGTATCTGCTTCGGTCCAGTGAATGGTCGACATGGGGTGCTCCTCGTGATCGGACGTGCGTTGGCACGGAGCGCACTTCGAACGAGGAGCGGGAGAACGGCCTGAGTCAGCCGGGGCTGTAAGGACGGACTAGCGGTTCCGCGTCGAAGCGCGAGCACCGAAGTCGCCGAGGACCATACCGAGCATCATGAGCAGCCCTTTCCCTGAGTCGACATCTCTAGACTCGCACACGAGCCGCTGCCACCACGCACCGGGGCCGAACAAGGGGGCATCACGAGGTCCGCAACCCCGATCAGTATCGGTGGGCGCGAGTTCGTAGCGGGCCGATGTCGCTGCCGCGTCGGCACCGCACATATACCGAATCGCCTTCCGCCGCAAAGCTTCCCAACAGGTCGCCCACCTCGGCTGCAGTTCCTCCCGCCCGGCGAAGGACCGAGCGGCGACTCACGTCCGAAACCGAAGTCGAATCTGCTCTCGAGTGCCAGGACATCGGCCGAATGCGGTCAGGCGACGCCCATCCATTTGTCGATCTGATCGATTGCCCCGGGCGTGAACGCGCAGGTGACGTGGTCGCAGGGCAGCAGGGTCAGTGACACGTCCACGCCGGCGCTTTTCCACTGTTGCTGGAGTGCTTGCGCGCCGGCGACGGGAATCCATTCGTCGAAGAGGCCGTGCCACAGGTAGATCGGCATCGTCGGGGTCAGTCCGCCGGCCTTGGTTTCGCGGTAGATCCGCTGGACGACTTCGGTCGGGTACGGGTCGACCTTGGTCAGCGTGCGCACCGCCACCGGCGCGGCGCCGAGGAGGGCGGCGCTGGAGCAGAGGTTCTTGTTCTCCTGCGCGGTCCGCACCCCCAAGTCGTTGAGCAGGTCGAAGGCCTCGGGCGTGGCTCGGGCCACCCCCAGCGCCGCCATCAGATACAGCGCAGCGGCGGGCGGTTTCCCGTCCATCGTTTTGCGCAGCAGGCTCAGGTCGGCGGGTGTGCCACCGGCGGCGGCACCGAGGATCCGCAGTTCGGGGGCATAGGTGGGCTGCAGTTGCGCGGCCCATACGGTGGCGATCGCGCCGCCGCTGTAGCCGATCATCGTGGTGGGGCTGCCCGCGAGTCCGGCCGCCGGAAACTGTAGTGCGGCACGGATTCCGTCGAGCACCTCGCGGGCCTGAGTGGGCCCGTGTGCGTAGGCCATCTTGGGGCCTTGGTAGTCGGTCATCACGACCGCGTAACCGTGCCCGAGCAACTGGCGGGTGATATCGGGCGCCTCGATGGAGACCGAGTGGGTCAGTTGGTAGGACGGATTGCATTGCAGCCCGACACTGTCGATGGCGTAGTCATTGCTGACCACGCGCCCGTTCCATGTCTTGGGTTTCATGATCGTGGTGAGCGCGGCGATCGAAGTGCCGTCGGCAGCAGTGGATTTGAACCATACCTGCCAGGCGGCGAAGTCGTTGGTGGCGGCCAGCGGCGGCAGAATCTGCACCGATCGCGACGACAGGATCGCACCATTGGGCAGCCCGTCGGTATTGAAATGCTGATCGAGGTAGGCGTCGCCGGTCGGATCGGGATCGTATTTCGCGTAGTCACCGCTGTCGGCCGCGACCAGGGGCGAGGCCGCGAATAGGGTGAGCGCCAGGGTGGTCGCGACGGAGAGGGCGCGCCACGGCAGCCGAAACATGAACAAATCGCCTTTCGCTCGACAACGCGCTGACCGGGGACACCGCGTCGGCCGAGGTTAAACCAACCGGGGCTGCGACACCGCGCATTTCACGATCAACTCCGAAATTCGTCTCACGCGATAGCGGCTCGCCACGCCATAGCTGTACACGTCTGGGACAGTCGCCTACATTGCTGACATGGACACCATCGAGCTCGACGCACCGGACGGCGCTCTCGAAGCGATCCTGGCGCGCCCGACCGGGGACGGCCCGTGGCCCGGGGTCGTGGTGCTGCACGACGGTGTCGGCTTCGGCCCGGATATCCGAAGCAATGTCGAAATGTTGGCCGACTACGGCTATCTCACGATCGCCCCGAACCTGTTCGCCAATGGCCGGGTGCGCTGCATCCGTGCGGTGATGCGGTCGCTGATCTTCACCGGCGCCAGCCCCGCGATCCGGGAGATCCTCGCCGCCCGCGACCGCCTGGTCGTCGATCGCGACTGCACCGGCAAGACCGCGGTCATCGGCTTCTGCATGGGCGGTGGCTTCGCATTGCTCACCGCGCCAATGGGTTTCGACGCGGCCGCACCGTTCTATCCGGGCCTCTACGGCGACTACCGCGCCCAACTCGAGGGCGCCTGCCCGGTGGTGGCCAGCTACGCCGAGCTCGATCCCTCACTCCTGGGCGCGGGCCGCAAACTCGATCGTGTGCTGACCGATCTCGGTGTCGAGCACGACATCAAGACCTACCCGGGCACCATGCACGGCTTCGCCAACGTCTTCGGCATCGACCCGGTCCTGCGGGTCGCCGGTCTCGGCTACGACGCCGAGGCCACCCGCGATGCTTGGCATCGCATCTTCGCGTTCTTCGACGAGCATCTGACCGATACGCCGGATACAACTGCGACCGACGAATCCGAGTAGCGCGGGCTCACGGCATGCCGCAACCCGAGGGTCCGACCACGGCTCCCGCACCGCCGCATCCCTACCACCCGAGATGACTTGCGGCGAAATCCTCACTCCCCGTGCCACTGCGGCGCACGCTTCTCCACGAACGCGCGCGGCCCTTCCAGCGCGTCCTTGCTCGCGAAGATCGGTCCCGCCTCCTGGAAGCTCATCTCCCACATCGGCGCCTCCCAATCTGAGCCGAATTCGTTGCTGCGGTGCATGATTCGCTTGGACGCGCGCACCGACAGCGGCGCGTTGGCGGCGATCGTCTCGGCGAGCGCTATCGCGGTGGGCAGCACCTGATCGGCCGGGACGACCCGGTTGACCAACCCCCAGTGCGCGGCGGCCGCGGCATCGATGGGCGCTCCGGTGAGCACCATCTCGTGAGCGATCTTGGGTGGGATCTGGCGCGGCAGCCGAAGCACGCCCCCCGCGGCGGCGAACAACCCACGGGTGACCTCGGGCAGCCCGAGTTCGGCATCGGCGCTCATCACCGCGAGATCACACGCCAATACGATTTCGGTGCCACCGCCGAGAGCGAACCCGTTGACCGCGGCGATGAGCGGCTTGTCGATGAAATGCTGGACCAGCCCGGCGAATCCGTACTCCGGATGCCCCGGGTCGTGAATCCCGTTGCCGCGAGCCAGTTCCTGGAGGTCCGCGCCCCCGCAGAACGCGCGACCAGCCCCGGTGATCACCCCAGCCCGCAGGTCCCGATCGGCCGCAACCTCCTCGAGTGCCGCACCGACGGCGATCGAGAGCGCGGAGTTCACCGCGTTCATCGCCTCGGGCCGGTTCAGCGTGATGATCGCGATATGGCCCTGGCGTTGCAGGATGGCGGCCTCGGTCATGTCGGGCTCCTCTGTTGACGTGTGGCGAACCTACCGTCTACGAGCTGGATTCGGTCAGCTTGGCGACGACCGGACCGAACATGGTGTTCTTGATCGCGCCCAGCGTCGCGGGATCCTTGCTGCCGAGCGGGACGAGCATCGCGATGGCGGCGGTGGCGACCGCGGCTTCGCCCGCGGTGGCGTCGACGATATCCAGCGCTGAGGCATCTATTCCGCCGAAGCGGCGACCGGTGGTCATCGAGGCCACCGCGGCCTTGGGGGGCAGCTTGGACTGGATCAGCGCGGCCATGCCCGGGGTGAACGGAATGCGGATATCGACCTCGGGCAGACAGAAGAAGCCGCGGTCGGCGCGCATCACCCGATAGTCGTGGGCGAGGGCGAGCATGGCGCCGGCACCGAAGGCGTGCCCGGGCAGTGCGGCCGCGGTGGGTATGGGCAGGGTGAGCACGCGGGCGAACAAGGCCTGCACACGGCTGATGTACCACTGGGTGCGGTCACCGTTGGCGACCAGCCAGTCCAGGTCGAGGCCGTTGGAGTAGAACTTGCCGCTCGCCGTGGTCACCAGACCGTGTGCCTCCTCGGCGAGCGCGGTGTCGAGGTGGGCGTTGACCGCGTCGAGAAACTCCGGGGTGAAACGGTTTTCGTCGTCGCCGAGGTCGAGGACGGCGATCTTTTCGTGGTAGCTCAGTGTGCTCATGTTGTTCCTTGCTCCAGGTGTTATTCGGGTGGGCCGACCGCGAGCACCGCGCGCACGGCGGCGCGAAGGTGTTCGCGGGCAATGGGTTTGGCGATACGGTCGCGGCGCAGCAGGATGCCGGTCGGCAGATCGACGACGCAGGTGGTGATCACATCGACGGCGGCGGCGTCACCGCGGCCCCACAGGGCACGTGCGAGCCGGATGAGCAGTCGCACCAGCGCGTCATCGGTTCCGGCGAGTTCGGCAACGACCTGTTCGGGCAGCTCGTCGCCGAGCAGCTCGTCACGTGAGACGGTCAGCAGCAGTTTCGAGGAATCCGGGTATCGCCGCGCGAACTGCACCGGCGTCTCGGCGGCGGCGACTACCGCCTCGAGCGCGCCTGAGGTGTCGTGGTTCGCGCCGAGATACGCCTCGACCGACTCGGTCTGCATCCGCAGAAACCGCCCCGCCGCCCGTAACCAGCTGCGTCCGAGCAGTTCCGCGCGCGAGCCGAAGGTGTGATAGATCGCGCCGTTGGACACGCCGGTGGCCGCCGCGACGGCCCGGATGGTGACCGCCGCCGGACCCGAGCGCACCGCCAGCGACTCCGCGGCATCGAGCACGGTGTCGGGGTCATGGGTCCGCGGGCGGGGCATGCGACGACTATAACAGAGCAGTTGCTCTGTAATTAATCGGCAGCTCCCTGGCAAACCCTCTTCCGCTATATCACTGCATGTTTCGCCCGGTCACGGCTACTTTCGCGGCGCGGTGACCCCAATGCATGGACTTCGTTACGTATCGGCGCGACGGACATACGATGAGGTACTGTCTGGTCCTCCCGACTTGCCCGCACGAACAGAAACGGCGCCTGCGAATGTCACGAGTGGTCACCAAGGAGCAGTACTTCGACACCGCTCTGGAGGTCTTGGCCGAACTCGGCTTCAAGGGCCTCAATATCGGCGTGCTGTGCCGCCGCCTCGGTGTCACCAGCGGCTCGTTCTACCACCATTTCGGCAGCTGGCAGGGCTTCGTGGACGCGCTGCTCGAGCATTGGGAGAACCGCCAGGTCATCATCCTGCGCACGCTGAACTTCAACCAGGGCAATCCCGACGACGACATCCGCGCCATGTCCGACCTCGCCGCGGGCCTGCACCACACCGCCGAGGCCGCGATCCGGGCCTGGGCCGGCAATGACGAATCGGTGAATCTGGCACTCAAGCGGGTCGACGAATCGCGCCGCCGCACCGTGCACAAGGCGATCAAAGGCGTTGTGGGCGATGAGGAGACGACCGCGGTGGTCACCGCGCTCGGCATGTCGATGCTGATCGGCTACCAGCAGATCGCCGCGGGCGGGGAGGACATTTCACTGGACCAACTGCTGGCCCAGTACGCGCGGTTGATCTACTCCCACGCCCGCCGCTCAGCCGAGTAGCTCGTCCACATAGCACCACCGCCACGCCTCACCGGGCTCCACACTGCGCATCACCGGATGTCCGGTGCCGGCATAGTGTTTGGTCGCGTGATTGCCCACCGAGGAGTCACAGCAGGCAATGTGCCCGCAGGACAGGCACATTCGCAGATGCACCCAGGTATATCCCTCGGCGATGCATTCCTTGCACTCGTCGAGTTCGGTGGGCTCACGCACCAGCGGCGCGGACTCGAGATGCGCGCAGCTGTCGGCCGCCGCCGGGGCGGCGAGCGGTTCGACGCGTTCCTCTTCGGTTTCGTCGAAGCGGTCGATCATCGATTCCTCGAGATCGAGCCGCGACAGCACGTACTGCAGGATCTCGTAGTCCGCGCCGCCCGAATCCCGCACGCGCAGTACCGTTTCCCGCTCCGCGCGCAGCATTTCCAGCCGCAGTCGCCGATATTCGGCGGTCGGTGTCGCCAGTTCCGATTCCGGGCGGCCCAGGCGTTCCCAGGCCGCGTTGGTCTTCCAGGTGACCCGATCGCGCAGTGTCTCGACGACACCGGGCGGTGTATCGGGGGTGATGTGCTTTTCCAGCTCGGCCAGTCCGGCCGCGGTCGCCTGCTGCAGCAGATTCGCCTTCTGCAATGCGTTTTCCGCGCGACTCGGGCCACGCACATGTAGCCGCCGCACCACCCACGGTAGCGAAGTCCCTTGCAGCAGTAGTGTTCCCGCGACCACGACGAGCGCGAGCAGTTTGAGCACCGGCAGCTGCGGGGTGCTGGCGGGCAGCAGCAGCACCGCCGCAAGGGTGACCACACCGCGCATGCCCGCCCACGACACCACCACCGGATGGCTCAGCGGCACATCGGCATTCGGCAATCCGAGCTTGCGCGAGAGCAACGCGACCGGGAACACCCACAGCGGCCGCGACAGCATCGCCGCCAACATGACCGCCACCGCCGCGACGATCAGGGTGCGGTGATCGAGGTCGTCGCTGTCCCACGCGCCCTCGATGATGGCGCGCATCTGCAGCCCGATTATCAGGAAGACGACGCTTTCCAGAATGAATTGGATGGTGCGCCAGTTGGTGCGTTCGGCGATCCGCGAGGCGGCACTCTGCCACGCCGGCGCACCGTGCCCGAGCACCATGCCGCAGGTCACCACCGCGATCACACCGGAGGCTTCGATCCCCTCGGCGGGCAGATAGGCGACGAACGGCGCCAGGAACGACAGCGTGGTGTCCAGCACCGGATCGGTGATTCGCCGCCGCAGCATCGCCAGCAGATAGGCGACCACGATGCCCACCGCCGCACCGCCGCCCGCGGCGAGCAGGAAGTCACCACCGGCCTTCCACACCGACACCGTGCCCGCGGCCGCCGCGATCGCGGTGCGCACCGTCACCAGCGCGGTCGCGTCGTTGAACATCGACTCGTCTTCGAGGATGGTGACGATCCGGCGCGGCATGCCGATGCGCCGCGCGATGCCGGTCGCGGCCACCGCATCCGTCGGTGCGACCACCGCACCCAGGGCCACCGCGACCGCCAACGGTACCGGCAGCAGCCACCACACCACCGCCGCGACCGCGAACGTGCTGAACAACACCAGACCCACCGACAGCAGCGCGATGGTGCGCGCATTGGCCCGGAAGTCGACCAGGGAGGTGCGAATCGCCGAGGTGTAGAGCAGCGGCGGCAGGAAACCCAGCAGGATGACCTCGGGATCCGGGTGGACCTCGGGAACGTGTGGCAAATACGACGCGACCACCCCGGCCAGCGTCAACACCAGCGGTTCGGATATCCCGAATCGTCGCGCGAGCGCCGCGAGCGACGCCGCCGACGCGACTAGAACAACGAGGCCGATCGCGACATGCACGGTGACATTCTCGCAGAGCAAACACCCGGCTCGAAAAGACCGTGCGGTACGTGACACGGACAGTGTGGTTCGGTTCCTCCGAATGGCTGTGGCGGTAGCGTTCGCGCGCAATAGTTGTCGGCACGAAGGAGGTAGACATGGAAGAGTTTGCGTCCTGGCGGGCGAGCGGTCGGCGCCACACCCACCGCGGCCATCAGATCTTCTGGCAGGACAGCACAGGCGACGGTGCCGGAAATCTGCTCTGTATCCACGGTTTCCCCACCGCGTCCTGGGACTGGCATGCGGTGTGGCCGGGTCTGCGCGAGCGGTTCGCGCGGCTCATCGCCCCGGATATGATCGGCTTCGGCTGGTCGGCCAAACCCCGCAATTACGATTACCGGATCGCCGATCAGGCCGATCTCCACGAGAATCTGCTGCGTGAGCAGGGGATTTCCCGCACGCACATCCTGGCCCACGATTACGGCGACACCGTCGCCCAGGAGTTGCTGGCCCGCGACGCACAGCGCCGCGCCGACGGCGACGATTCCCTGGTGATCGAATCGGTATGTCTGCTCAACGGCGGACTGTTCCCCGAGACCCACCGCGCGCGACCGGTGCAGAAGTTGCTGGCGAGTCCGCTGGGACCGCTGCTCGGGGTGCTGGGTACCGAGCGGGTCTTCCGTCGCAGCCTCGCCGGGGTCTTCGGTCCCGACACCCGTCCCAGTGCCCACGAGCTCGATCAGTACTGGATCCTGTGGTGTAGCAAGCACGGGAAGAGCAACGGGCACAAGCTGATTCGCTATATGGGTGAGCGCAAGGCGAACCGGGAGCGCTGGGTGGGCGCGCTGGTCGACACACCGGTTCCGGTCCGGCTGATCGACGGTCTGCTCGATCCGGTATCGGGTGCGCACATGGTGCGCCGCTATCGCGAGCTGATCCCGGATCCGGATGTGGTCGAGTTGCCGAAGGTCGGGCACTACCCCCAGTTCGAAGCCCCCAGGGAGACCTTGGCCGCGGTACTGGATTTCCACACCAGCCGCGTGCGGTAGACGGACACCCCGGCGTTATGGGGTTTCCCATACTATGGCTACATGGCAGCGACACGCCGATCGAATAAGGAGGCTCCGGCGCGCCCACGGCAGCGTGACGCGCGCCGGCGGATGATCGAGGGCACGATCGAATCCCTGCGCATCCACGGTGCGAGCGCCACCAGCGTGGACCGGGTGCTCGCCGATACCGGTGCGCCTCGCGGGTCGGTCTATCACCACTTTCCCGGCGGTCGCACCCAGCTGATCACCGACGCGCTCAGCGCGGCCGGTGGTTCGATGTCGGAGTTCATCGAAACGATCACCCGCGAGAACGATCCGGGGACCGCACTGGATATGTTCGTCGCGCTGTGGCGACGGACCCTCGTCGCCAGCGACTACCGCGCGGGCTGCCCGATCTTCGCCGTCGCCGTCGAAACCAATGACGATGCACCGGAATTCGCGGCATCTGCCGCCGCGATCTTCGCCCGCTGGAATGCCGCGCTCACCGATATGCTCAGCCGTCACGGCCTCGATCCGGTGCGTTCGCGGCGCATGGCCACGCTCACCGTCGCCGCTGTCGAGGGGGCGATCGCGCTGTGTCGCGTCGAGCGTGCCATCACGCCGCTCGAGGACACCGTCCGCGAGTTGCAAGCTCATCTGACGAACGCCATCAGCGCCTCCGAGTAGCGCCCGATTGATCCGAGAGGTGGTCTTTCCCGGCCACATCCGGCCGTTCGACCTTGCGAAGAATGGACGCTCAGAGCCGTTTTCTGGGGATGCGGTGCAATGTTTCGACGGGGTGTGCCCTTGACATCCCGATTATGGTGGGGACCATAATCAGCGTCGGGTGCAGGTTTCACCGCCCCCACCACGGACCCGAGGAGACGCCGATGTCGCGAGCAGCCGAGCTCGACCTGGAGACGATCGACCTGGCCCGGAACGGGAGAGTGCTCACCGCGACCATCGTCGCGCCGCCGCTGAACTTCGTCACGCCCGCCCTCGTACGGGATCTGGACCTGCTCACCGCGGCGGCCGATACCGACGACACGGTCGGCGCGATCGTGCTCACGGGCGGTCTGCCCGGGCGGTTCCTCACCCACGCGGATCCGAGCGCGCTCACCGGCATGCTCGCGATGCCGCATCCGTTCCTCCCGGCTCGCGCGGTGGCGCCGCTGATCCCGGTGCTCAATACGAGCCTGCGGGTACCGGGTGCGGCTCGGGTGCTGGAGCGCTTCGGTGGCGGTCTCGGCACCGGCATGGTGTGGGGTTACCGCTGGAAGCGAACGACCCTGCGGATGAACCGATCTCGCGTGGTCTATCTAGCCGCCATCAATGGTCCCGCCCTCGGTGGCGGACACGAGATCGCCCTGGCCTGCGATATCCGGTATGCCGCCGACGCCGAGCACGTCAAACTCGGTCAGATCGAATCGATCGCCGATCTCATTCCGGGCGGCGGCGGAACTCAGCGCCTGCCGCGGCTGATCGGCGCGGCCAAGGCGATCGAGTTGACCCTCGAAGGTGGACCGCTCAGCGCACAGCAGGGCCTGCGCCTGGGCCTGGTGCACCGGCTCACCGCCGAGGACGAGTTGCTCACCGAAACCGAGGGCACCGCGGCGCGTCTGGCCGCGCGCAACCCGGTCGTCATCAAGGAACTCAAGCGCGCTATCTATTTCGGCACGGAGAGGTCGTTGTCGCGCAGTCTGAATCACGAACTCGCCGCATTCCTGTCCACCGGCAGTAGTAAGGCGGCCACTCGCACCCAGGACGCCTTCTTCGACGATCTCGACCGGCTCGGCGACACTCCGTTTCTGGCCGAGCCCAAGGCGTGGATCGACGGCACTCGCGTCGACCAGACCAGTTGATCCCGCATCCATATTTCGACAAGCGGTTTCGGTTCCGCTCTCGATCAACGACAACTCAGAGGAGCATCGATGAGTACCGCAGCGCAGCAGGGCAGCCGAGTCGACAGCAGTGCGCGGCCCAGACGCAATGATGCTGCGGCACAACAGGAATGGCATAAGACCGCGTGCATCCTGTGCGAGAACAACTGCGGCCTGCTGATCCAGCTCGACGGCCGCAGCTTCGCCAAGATCCGCGGCGACAAGGATCACGTCGCCTCGGCCGGATACACCTGCAACAAGGCGCTGCGCCTGGACCACTACCAGAACGGCGGTACCCGCCTGACCGCCCCGCTGCGCCGCGAGGCCGACGGCAGTTTCACCGAAATCGACTGGGACACCGCGATTTCCGAGATCGCCGCGCGACTCACCGAGGTCAAGAACACATATGGCGGCGATAAGATCTTCTTCTACGGCGGCGGGGGACAGGGCAACCATCTCGGCGGCGCCTACAGCGGCGCCCTGCGCCGGGCGCTGGGCAGTCGCTACCGCTCGACCGCGCTCGCCCAGGAGAAGACCGGCGAGGGCTGGGTCGACGCGCATTTGACCGGCGGCCACACCACCGGCGATTTCGAACATGCCGAAGTTTCGGTCTTCCTCGGCAAGAACCCCTGGCAGTCGCACGGGGTACCGCGTGCCCGCACCGTCCTGCAGCAGATCGCCAAGGATCCGGCCCGCACCATGATCGTGCTCGATCCGGTGCGCACCGAAACCGCCGATCTCGCCGATATCCATCTGCAGGTCCGCCCCGGCACCGACGCGTGGTGCCTGGCCGCGATGCTCGCCGTGCTGGTGCAAGACGATCTGCTCGATCACGCGTTTCTCACCGAACACCTCGACCAGGTCGACGCCGTCACCACGGTGTTGCGCGATATCGATATCGCGTCCTATGCCGAAATCTGCGGTGTGCCGGTGGAATTGCTGCGTACCGCCGCCCATCGGATCGGCACCGCGAGCAGTGTGGCCACCTATGAGGACCTGGGTGTCCAGCAGAGCCCCAACAGCACCCTGATCTCCTATTTGAACAAGCTGCTCTGGCTGCTCACCGGAAACTTCGCCAAACCCGGTGCCATGCAACCACATTCCTGGATGGCGCCGTTGGCGAGCTACAGCCGTGACATCAAACGCAGCCCGGTGACCGGCGCACCGATCCTCGGCGGCATGCTGCCGTGCAATTCGATCGCCGAGGAAATCCGCACCGATCACCCCGACCGGTTCCGGGCGATGATCATCGAATCCGCGAATCCGGCACACTCACTCGCCGATTCGGCCGCCTTCCGCGCCGCACTGGACGCACTGGAGCTGGTGGTGGTCATCGATGTCGCGTTCACCGAAACCGCACGCCACGCCGACTATGTGCTGCCCGCGGCCAGCCAGTTCGAGAAGTGGGAGGCCACCTTCTTCAATCTGGAGTTCCCGCACAACACCTTCCATCTGCGCGCGCCGGTACTCGAACCGCTACCCGGCACATTGCCCGAACCCGAGATCTATGCGCGCCTGCTCCGTGAACTCCGTGTCGTCGGGCGCGCGGAGCTGACGGTACTGCGGACCGCCGCGAAACTGGGCCGGCGCCCCTACGCACTGGCCTTCGCCGCGCTGTTGGCTATCAACAAGAAGATCGGCGGGCTCGCCCCCTACCTGCTCTATGAAACCCTCGGCCCGACGTTGCCCGATGGTGCGCGCTCGGCCGCTGTGTTGTGGGCGCTCGCGCAGCGCGTCGCGAAGGTGCATCCCGCCGCTATGCGTCGAGCGGGTCACCTCGATGCCGATGCGCTGTTCGACGCCATCCTCGCGGGCCGCTCCGGAGTCACCTTCACCGTCGACGACTATCCCGACGCCTGGGACTATGTACCGCACCCGCGCATCCCGTTGGCAATCCCGGAATTGCTGCACGCGCTGCGCGAACTCCCGGCCACACCCGCCACGCACACCAGCACCGAATTCCCCTTCGTCCTGTCGGCCGGGGAACGGCGATCCTTCACCGCCAACACCATTTTCCGCGACAACAGCTGGCGTCGCCGCGATCCGGAGGGCGCGTTGCGCCTCAGTCCCGACGATGCCACTGCCCTCGGTCTCACCAGCGGCGAACGCGCCCGCATCACCACCCGGCGTGGCAGCGCCGTGGCCGCGGTCGAGATCACCGACCGCATGCGGCCCGGGCATGCCTCGCTGCCCAACGGGATGGGCCTCGACTTGCCCGATGGCACCCGCACCGGGGTGGCCGCGAATGAGCTCACCGATGCCGGTTGGCGCGATGCGATTGCCGGAACGCCGTGGCACAAGCATGTTCCGGCGCGTATCGAACCACTGCGCGAGGTGTAGCTTTTCGTGGACGAGCCACGCGGTGATCGCATCATTTCCGCGCGATCGAACGGATTCGCCCAGATCGGACAATTACGGCGCATGCGTCGGCGCTGACACCGACCTGCGTGAGGCCGGGTCTGTGAGCAACCGAACTTCGTGACGCTCCAGCGCTTTCGCGCACATGGCGACACCGTACAGTCGGCCCATGGTTTTCCGGCTCGAGCTGCAACCTGCCCCGCCCCTGCACCTGACACCCAACTGTGTGGTGCATACCGGGACGGTGCGACTATTCGTCACCGGCACGTTCATCCACACCTCCGGAGCCCCCGCCGAACCGTTCGGCTTCTTCCTTCCGAACACCCGTCCCCTGCCCGAAGACGCGCCCGAACCGTACCTGTGGGCGGAGATGCATCTGGTGACCGCCACCGCCACCGCGGCATCCGGAAACTTCCCGTTCGGCATCACCCACACCCAGGCCGCCTACGTCCCGGACCCGCGCGCCGGCCTGCACCGCTGGCTCCACCTCACCGCCGCCGCCCACCCCGCCAGGGAACTCCGCCTCGGCTACCGCGTCACGGTTCAAACGCCCTGATCGGTCTCGACGGCGTGCACCGAGGTGTGACCCCATCCGACCCGGTCCGCGCGAGGGTCGACTCGCGCCGTGGAGTGGCGGTGGGCCACGTGATCGGCAGACTTCCTGGCCGGGACAGCCGGGCAACGGCGCGGATTCCGCGGGCAGTGCGGTCCTACGAAGTCGGCGCAGGCTCGCGATCGACATCCGCTGCCGTCGGCGCGGGGGTCGCCGGAGTCACGGTCACCCACGTGTTGTTGACCGCCGCGTTCCCGGAGAAGGTGTCGGTGAGCGACGGGTCGTGCAGCAGGTTGACGTTCGCGCCCTGACACCACCAACAGCGAGCTGACCACAAAGTCAGCCGAAATTGCCTGAACTGCAGCCATTCCGGACGAATAGAACGCTTCGCTCCGCTGTTCTACCGACGGTGCCTGGTCTACCTGCTGCATACGGGCCCGGTTCATCGTCAGCCGCTGCAGGGCGGACGTGGTGAACTTGATGCGTCGCAGGTTGGCCTCGGTGAATTCCACGTCGCGCAGTACACAGTCGACGAATTCCACTGAGCTCAGGATCGAGACGGGACGCGGCTAGCAGGGTCACTCTGGCGCCCGGTCAACTGATGTGCTGGGTCGAATCTGCACCCACTGGCGCGGGATGGGTGGGGGCTGGGGTCACCGACACCCACGTGTTGTTGACCGCGGAACAGCCGGTGAAGGTGTCGGTGAGCGAGGGATCGTGCAGCAGGTTCACATTGGCACCCGGCAGCTGTGCCGCCACCTGCCAGCCGACACCGGGGTCCTGATGTCCCCAGCCGTGTGGGATCGCGATCGCACCGGTGCGGATATCGTCGCTCACCTCGAGGGTCACCACGATCGAACCCATCGGTGAAGTCACGGTGACCGGTTCACCGTCGGACAGACCGCGTTCGGCGGCATCGGCTGGATGCATGAGCGCGGTGCATCGGTCGCGGCCTTTCACCATGGGCGGGAGGTTGTGCAGCCAGGAGTTGTTGCTGCGCAGGTGCCGTCGCCCGATCAGCCGAAGATCGAAGCCCTCGAGTGCTTCTATCGGTGCCACCCCATCGGAGGTGTCGTCGATCAAAGTCCGTGCGCCGACGAGGAAATCCTGCGGCACCAACTGCACCTTGCGATCCTTGGTTGCGATCAGCGAACGCAACCGCGGTCGCAGCGGGCCCAGGTCGATACCGCCCGGCGTCGCCTTCACCTTGCCGAAGGTCAAACCGTTCCAGCCGCGCCGCAACACTCCGTACGGGCCGGCGGCGATCCCGGCCATCGCCATCCGCAGCGGGCTCAGTTGATCGAACACACCGTTGAGCACCCGGCTGGTGATCGACCGCGCTGGCAGCGGCAGCACCTCGGTGATCAAGCGGGCCAGGATCTCCCAGTCCTCCAGCGCACCCTTCGGTGGCTCGAAGACCCGCTCGCTGAAGCGGACGTTGTTGCGCACACTGAAGGCCGCCAGCACCAAATCCAGATCAGCGTGCTCCAGCGGCGAGACCGGCGGAAGCACGAAATCAGCGTGTCTCGCGGTCTCGGTCAGATAGAGATCCACGGCCACGACGCACTCCAGCCCGTCCAGCGCAGCACCGAGCCGGCCGCGCTGTGGCGTGGACAGAACCGGGTTGCCCGCATAGGTGATCATCGCCCGAATGTGGCCCTGCTCCATTTCATCGGCGAGCACCGCCACCGGCAGCTCCGACCGGAAAGACTTGAACCGGCCCGAGCTATCGGTCCACGCACCGTGCCCCATCGGCACGAAACGCCCGAACGGTGCCACATCCACTGCCGGTTTGGCGAACATCTGCCCACCCGGCCGGTCCAGGTTCCCGGTGACCGCATTGATGGTATTCACCAGCCAGTGCGTCAAAGTCCCCGTCACCTGCTGGCACACCCCGATCCGGGCATACAGCACCGCCGAGGGTGCGGCCACGTGCTCGCGCGCCAGCCGCCGAATCGTCTCCGCGTCCACCCCCGCATATGCTGCCGCCCGCTCGGGCGTGAAATCGGCCACCAGCGCACGCAATTCGCCCCATCCGGTGCACTGCGCACGAATCCGGTCTTCGTCACACAGCTTCTCGGTCACCAGCACATGCAGCATCCCCAGCAGCAGATACGGGTCGCCGCCGGGCGCCACCGCGACATGCTCATCGGCCAGCCGCGCGGTCTCGGTGCGCCGCGGGTCGATCACCACCACCTTGCCGCCGCGGCGACGCACCTTCTGGATGCGCAGCTTCGCGCCCGGCATGGTGCTCACCGACCCGTTCGACACCGCCGGATTAGCGCCCATGATCACCAACCGGTGCGTGCGATCGATATCGACCACCGGCATCAGCACGTTCGCGCCGAACATCCGCCACGCCACGAATTCCTGCGGGAACTGGTCGATTGAGGACGCGGAGTAGAAGTTGCGGGTCATCAGCGCCACTCGAAGCAGCGCACCATAGATCACCGAGGAGCTGTGCGCGGCCGGATTACCCAGGTACATCCCGACAGCGCTGGCACCGTGCTCGCGGCGGATCCGGCGCAGCCGCTGCCCGATCTCCCGGAACGCCTCATCCCAGCCGACCGGTTCGAACCGGTCACCCACCCGGCGCAACGGAGTACGCAGCCGGTCCGGGTCGTGATGCAGCCCGCCCATCGCCGTCGCCTTCGGGCAGATATACCCCGCGGAGAGTACATCGTCGGGGTTGCCTTCGATCCGGGTTACCCGTTCCTTCTCGACGGTTACCAGGATTCCGCAATGGGCTTCACACAGGGTGCACTGGCGGGCAATCGTGGTCGCGCTCATGAGTCTTCACTCCGCATCAGTCCAACACCGCCGGAGTCCGGCTCCAGCCCTTGCGTCGAGCTTATCGGCCGAACGCCAATAACACACCCCGGTGTCTGATTCAGTCGCTGAAGGATCCAGCGTGCAGGCGCAGGCCGTGGTCTGGTTCCAGCCGACGCTGCGGTTTCACCGCTGACACCCCTCGAAACCTGTCGGCTGAATTCTCTTCCACCGGTTTGGAATTGCGCGCCGCACCGATGTGCTCGTGGCACCGTGCCGCAAAGGTGTGAGCGTGATGGTTGCCCGTTGTGGAGGAAGACCGGTTTCCTGACCGTGCAGTGCGGCATCGAGACGCCTCCACACGTCCTCGCGCGAATGTTGTTTGGCGTCGTCGGAAGTGTAGAAGGCGGAGAAGGCGAAGTCGGTTAGTACTGCAACTGCACTCAGGTGAGTGGGTGGCCGCGGCGACGGTAGTGCGATAACCGGGCTTGGTGCTGGCGGCGTCGCCGCCAGCGTGACCAGGC
>NZ_JBVJLS010000043.1:0-53026 GCF_055584605.1 Nocardia sp. NPDC102475
ATACGACAAACTCGCCGTCCGCTACCTGGCCACTGTCCACATCGCAGCCATCAACATCTGGCTTGGCACCGGCTACTTCTTAAACACGGCCTAGCCCCGCACGATGCCACTCGGACGGCGTCGCGAGCCGGGCTGCTGGGTCGGCATCTGGTTGGGCGGCACCGGATACGGAACACCCGAGTTTTCGGCGCCCAGTGCGATATTCGGGCCGCACTGGGCGATCGCGGCATCCATTTTCGGCTTCGGATCACTCAGCACCGGCTTCGCCGCATCCGGGGTCGAGCCGAAATCGAAGGCCGAGGTCATATCGCCGGTGACACTGCGCCGCCACCGCGTCAGGTTCGGCACCTCGACGCCGAAGCGAGTTTCCAGCAGCCGCAGCTGAGACGTGTGATCGAAGGTCTCCGAGGCGACCAGCCCGCCGCGGCTGTACGGCGAAAGCACCAGGCCGGGAACGCGATAGCCCAAACCGATCGGACCCGCGATACCGTTGGATGCCTTCACCCGATCCAGCGGCACGGTGACGAATTCGCCCGATGTGCCCGCGGGTGCGGTCGGCGGGGTGACGTGGTCGAAGAAGCCGCCGTTCTCGTCGTAGCTGATGATCAGCGCGGTCTTCTCCCACACCTTCGGATTGGAGGTGAGGATATCGAGCAGTTGCACGATGCCGTATGCGCCGAACGCCGCGGGCAACGCGGGATGTTCGCAGTTGAGCAACGACGGAATCACCCAGGACACGGCGGGCAGCGTGTCGTTGGCGACATCGGCCTGAAAGTCGTTGGGATACACCGGCGCAAGACCGCGCCGAGCCAATTCGGAATTCGGATCCGAGGATTGGGTGAAACAGCCGAGCATGCCGTCCAGAATCACCGAGGACAGCGGGCCGACATCGCGATTGTTGTAGACCTTCCAGCTGACGCCCGCCTCGGAGAGGTTCTCCGGGAAGGTCCGCCAGCTGTAGACATGCTGTGGAATCAGCGTGGGCGTCTCCAGCAGCGGCCCACCCGCCACGCCATCCGGGTCGATGGTGGCGCTGATCCAGTACAGCCGGTTCGGGTCCGTCGGGCCCAGGACCGAGCAGTGGTAGTTGTCGCAGATGGTGAACGCATCGGCGAGTTCGTGGTGGATCGGAATGTCCTCGCGCAGGTAGTAGCCCATGGCCGCGGGTGCGTTGGCGGGGCCGACGCTGGCAATGGACATCGGCATCCACTGATCGTTGGCGCCGCCGTTCCAGGCCCGGTGCATACCGCCCCAGCTGTGATCCGGATCGTTGATGCATTCACCGTCGAGGGTCGCGCCGCGGGTGGTGTCGAGGCGGAACGGATTCACGAAGCCGTCCGGGGTCGGACCGACACCGGGCGTCCATCCGTACTGCTGCCACGCCTTTGACGCCTCGCCGAAGCCGCGCACACCGGACATGGTGCCGAAATAGTGGTCGAATGAACGGTTTTCCTGCATGAGCAGCACGAAATGCTCGATATCGCCGAGGCCTCCGGTGCCTGCCGGATCGGCGGCGAATGCGCGTTCGATGATCGGGTTGGCCCAGGACGCCAATGCGCCAACCGCTCCCGCCGCGGCGGCCTTCGCCAGGAACTGCCTACGGTTGAGACCGCTGAACGGACTCGCTGCGCACATGCGTGGTGTTCCTTCTCATCCGGGCTGATCGGTCGGGGTTGATCTTGCCAGCAGGCTGCCGACACGCTGCACCCTATCGCTCGGTCGGGCACACATTCCGGCGAAGTTGGTCAATTGTCCGACTTATCGCTATCGGCGGTTCACCTGATCCCCCGACTCCTCGAGCCCGGCCCTGCTCTCGCTCAACGTCCGTGCCGCCGACCACGTTTCGAGCACCCGCGTCAGCTGCCCGATGAGCGCGGACAGCCCGGACAGATCCCCGCCGAGTTGATACGTCGTCAACTCACCGGGCGTCGGCAACTGCGCGACGATCTGCGGAAGCGAATCGACCAGTTGCGCCTGCGTGGCCGCGGCCGAGCGGTGATTCGTATTGTCGATCCGAATCCGATCACGTTCCAGATCGAGCAGGGCGTCATCATGCGTCGCCCGCGAGCGCCGGGCCGCGACGGCGATCTCACCGTCGAGTTCCAGCTCCCGCAATTCCACCTTCCTGCGCAGGTTTTCGGCCTGTTCGCCATGTTGCTCGCGCTCCAACCGCAGCGCGTGCAGTGCGGTCTCCTTGGCCAGATCGGCTACCGCGCGCTGATCGTCGTGCTCACGAGTGGTGCGCCGCAACCGTTCCGCGGTCTCCCGATCGAACCGCGCGGCCTCGTTGCGCGCCCGCAGTTCGGCCAATTCCCGCTCGTTCTCGATCCTGCGTTCCTCGGCGACCCTATTCGCGTCCGTCTCACGGGCCGAAAGCACTTCCTGCGCGGCGAGTTCCGCGAGGCGGGCGATCTGGTTCTGTTCGCTACGGTAGGGCTTCTGCAGGTTCTCCCACAGCGTCGAGGAGCTGACCACCGCCTCCTTGATCTGCACCGTGACAATGCGCAGGCCGAGCCCACGATCGCTGTCCGCCTCGGCATTTCGATCGGCGCTGCCCTCGGCGACCGCCCGCAGCCGCGCGGTCAACTCTTCGATGATCGGCTGTTTATCGCTGAGCACGTCGCGCACACCCATCGTGGAGACCTTGTCCTTGATGGCCGCCTCGGCCTGCTCGCGCAGCTGAATGTTGACCAGCCGCATGGGATCTTCGGCATCGGAGAAGTCCAGCTTGCGGTACGCGGTGGCGAAATCCTCGATGATCCACTGCACATAGCCCTGCACCAGCACACCCTGCAGTTCACTGCAGATGCAGTAGGCGTTGATGAGAATCGTCTGCATCGCGCCCGGCACAACGAGATACGAATCCGTCGTGGGGTTGAATCGGAACGACATCCCGAGGCCGATGTGCAGCGGTGCGCCGCGACCGCGGCGGGTGTGCACGACGAAGGCATTGGGTGGCACCAAAACCGTTTGCCAGCGCCAGAATCCGGTGACCCGGACCTCCACCGGCCCCGGACCACTGCCCTGTGGTGTGGGCCCGACCAGTTCGGCCCGCTTAGCGGTCGCACTGCGCCGCACCGGACCGCCCGGTGCCGCCGGCGCTGCGGCCGAAGCCATCGGCGCCGGGGCGACGGGTTTGCGGCTACGCAGGTCACCCTCGAGCGCCGCCTGCTGCGCCACCACTTGGTCGAGATAATCGTTCTTGGCCGGATTGCTCCCCATGTCCGGGCACACTACCGGTTGCCGCAACACGAAGGCCCCGGTCCGATCGGACCGGGGCCTTCGCTACTGCGCTGTTGAATCAGGTGCTACCGGGAATCAGGCGTTGCCGGAGAGCTTCTCACGCAGGGCCGCGAGCTGGGCGTCGCTGGCGAGCGAACCGCCGGCGGGCTCGGCCTGGCCGGAGGACGCCTGCGCACCACTCTCGGAGGAGTAGTTGCCCGACGCGCCGCCGCCGTTCGCGGCCTCGGCCGCGGCGTCGGCCGCCATCTTCTCCATCTGCGCGGTGTGCATCTTGTGGCGACGCTCCGCCTCTGCGTAGCGGCCTTCCCACTCTTCGCGCTGCTTGTCGAAGCCCTCGAGCCACTCGTTAGTGTCGGGGTCGAAGCCCTCGGGGAAGATGTAGTTGCCCTGGTCGTCGTAGCTGTCGGCCATGCCGTACTTCGACGGGTCGAACTCGGCGTGGTAGTCCTCGTTCGCCTGCTTCAGCGACAGCGAGATCCGGCGACGCTCCAGGTCGATGTCGATGACCTTGACCATCGCGTCGTCGCTGACCGAGACAACCTGATCCGGGACCTCCACGTGGCGCTCGGCCAGCTCGGAGATGTGCACCAGGCCTTCGATGCCCTCTTCGACGCGCACGAACGCACCGAACGGAACCAGCTTGGTGACCTTGCCCGGCACGATCTGGCCGATCGCGTGGGTGCGGGCGAACTGACGCCACGGGTCTTCCTGGGTCGCCTTGAGCGACAGCGAAACACGCTCGCGGTCCAGGTCGACGTCGAGGACCTCGACGGTGACCTCGTTGCCGACCTCGACAACCTCGGACGGGTGGTCGATGTGCTTCCAGGACAGCTCGGAGACGTGCACCAGACCGTCGACGCCGCCGAGATCGACGAACGCGCCGAAGTTGACGATCGAGGAGACCACACCCTTGCGGACCTGGCCCTTCTGCAGCTGGTGCAGGAACTCGCTGCGGACCTCGGACTGGGTCTGCTCGAGCCAGGCGCGGCGGGAAAGGACCACATTGTTGCGGTTCTTGTCCAGCTCGATGATCTTGGCCTCGATCTCCTTGCCGACGTACGGCTGGAGATCGCGGACCCGGCGCATCTCGACCAGGGAGGCCGGGAGGAAGCCGCGCAGGCCGATGTCCAGGATCAGACCACCCTTGACGACCTCGATGACGGTGCCCTTGACGGCTTCGTCCTTCTCCTTGAGCTCCTCGATGGTGCCCCACGCCCGCTCGTACTGCGCCCGCTTCTTCGACAGGATCAGGCGGCCTTCTTTGTCCTCCTTGGTGAGAACAAGAGCCTCGACCTCATCGCCCACGGAAACGACCTCGTTGGGGTCGACGTCGTGCTTGATGGAGAGTTCGCGAGAGGGGATGACGCCTTCGGTCTTGTAACCGATGTCGAGCAGGACCTCGTCGCGATCGACCTTGACGATGGTTCCTTCGACGATGTCGCCGTCGTTGAAGTACTTGATCGTGGCGTCGATGGCGGCGAGGAAGTCCTCGGCGGAGCCGATGTCGTTGACGGCTACCTGCGGCGAGGTGACGGTGGTGGGCATATGTCGGTTTGCTCCGGACGGATTGTGGTCGGTTGCGGACATTGGAACTTTCGGTACGCTGCGATCTCACCGCGATGACGCGACGTGACGGACATAATGAACGTACCGCACGCAAACGCTTGTGAAACTCAGCACGGGTGTTGGCGATACTTTCTGTACAGTTGCCCCCGCAGATTGTTACTGCAATGACACCGGTACGGGCAGTACCCAAGACACTCGCGCGTTCAGCGTACGCGACCTTGGTCCAGCCGGGCAAACCGGTCCCGACGCCACGCCGGGATAGTCTGACGGCGTGTCGGAAGATCGCCATGCGCAGGCAAATGCACTGCTAGGGACCACCGCGACCGCGCGGACCAGAATCGGCTCGGCCGCCAGTCAGCAGGCCAGTCGGCGCTGGTGGGACGCCGATGCCGACCAGTATCACGAAACCCACGCCGACTTTCTCGGCGTCGACTCCCCTGAGGGCGAATTCATCTGGTGCCCGGAGGGCTTGCACGAGGGCGATATGCATTTCCTCGGCGAGGTCGCCGGTAAGCGGATCCTGGAGATCGGATGCGGATCCGCACCGTGTTCGCGCTGGTTGGCCGGGCAGGGAGCGCAGCCGGTCGGGCTCGACCTGTCCATGGGGATGCTCGCGCGCGGCATCGCGGCGATGACGCGCGGCGGACCGCGGGTGCCATTGGTGCAGGCGGGGGCCGAGGCATTGCCGTTCGCCGATGAATCCTTCGATCTGGCGTGTTCGTCCTTCGGCGCGGTCCCGTTCGTCGCGGACTCCGAACTGGTGATGCGCGAGGTTGCGCGGGTGTTGCGGCCGGGCGGTCGCTGGGTGTTCTCGGTGAACCATCCGATGCGCTGGATATTTCCGGACGACCCCGGACCCGCCGGTCTGACCGCCTCGATCCCCTACTTCGACCGCACGCCGTATGTAGAGGTCGACAGCGAGGGCGCGCCGACCTACGTCGAACACCACCGCACCATCGGGGATCGGGTGCGCGAGATCGTCGCAGCGGGGCTGCTGCTCGATGACATCGTCGAACCGGACTGGCCGGAATGGCTCGAGCGGGAGTGGGGACAGTGGAGTCCGCTGCGGGGTGAGTTGTTCCCCGGCACCGCCATCTTCGTCACCCACAAACCGGCCTGCGCCTGACTTCTCAGAACGCCGGGAGGGCCGCGAAGTTCGGATCGAGACGGGCGGCGGGGCAGGTGTATGCCACCCAGCGGCGGGCACGCGAGAGCGGATGATCGGGGAAGCGCTCGTCCCAGCGCAGGTCATCGGCCATGTTGTAGGGCAGCGCGCCTTGCAGACCGGGGGCGTACGGATGGGGCGGATACATATTGTCGAAGCCGATTTCCAGTGCGAGGACCGCCTCACGGATTCCGGTGGTGCCGGTCTCCGGGCAGAGGATCTGCAGCACCGCACTGCAATTCGCCTTCGGTACGGTGAGCGAGGCGGCGAAGATCAGGCCCGTCGGCTGATCCGGCAGTCGCATCTTCTGCAGCCGCAGCAGTGCCGGTTGCGAATCGATACCGACGACGAAAGCTTCGATGAGACAACCGCTTTCGGCATGGATCTCGGCGAGCCTGCGGCGCAGCGCAGCCAGGTCCGTCAGTGGCGCGGGCAGATCTGGTACCAGATCGAAGTAACTCAACTGAACAATGTCGCCCGTGGCGGGGTCCCGCCACGCGTTGCTGTCGAGCTGCTGTAATCCACTGGTGTCGAACGAAATTGGCACCCGATCACGCTACTGCGGACGCGGCATCGCCTGAGGTGCCGGGTCAGATACCGGCCGAACGAAATTCATCGAGCAATGCGGTTCGCGCATCGCCGATGTGCGAGCCGAGGTCGCCGCCGGTGTGCAGCCAGATCTCGTAGCCCGCGAAGAAACAGGCCATGCCGACTTTGGCCCACAGCAGCGGCCGCACATCGGTGCCCGCCGCTACGCCCAATCGGCGCGCAAGGTGTTCGGCGACAAGGGATTCCACCGCATTTCGTTTGGCCAGCTCGCGGGCCTGCAGGGCCGGATTGCCCGCGATCAGCGCATCGCGGGCACGCGCGTCGGCGATGCGGTCGGCGAAACGTTCGACCAGCGGGCCGATGACCGCTGCCATGGTCGCCTCCGGCGATTCGTCGGCCGGACGGTCGGCCAATAGCCGAGCCAGCTCCGCGCGATGTTCGTCGTCCTCAGCGAATAGCAATTCGTCCTTGCTCGCGTAGTAGCGGTGCAGGGTGCGTGTCCCGACTTCGGCTTCGGCGGCGATATCAGCAACGGTCACGGCGTCGTACCCGCGCTCGACAAACAATCGCAGCGCGGCATCGGCGATCGCCCGCCTGGTCCGCTCCTTCTTCCGATCCCGCAATGACATCGGAATATTGTCGCACAGCGCGCCATATGGCAGACTCTGCCATATGACAACAAGTGACAGAACTGTTGTGATCACCGGCGGCACCAGCGGACTCGGCCGTGAATGCGCGCGGGCGCTCGCCGCCGATCCACGATGGACGGTCGTCGTAACCGGGCGCGACGCCGACCGGGCCCGGACGGAAGCCGCCGCCATCGGGGCGCGGGCGGCAACACTCGACCTCGGCGCACTGGCCTCCGTCGCCCATTTCGCCGACGAATTCCGCAGCAGCGGACTGCCCCCGTTGCGCGCGCTGGTCTGCAATGCGGGACTGCAATTCACCCGCCGCAGCTACACCGAGGACGGCATCGAGGCCACCTTCGGCGTCAACCATCTTGGACACGTCGCACTGGTCCAAGCGCTGCTCGACGACCTGATCGCGCCCGCGCGCATCGTCTTCGTCACCTCCGGAACGCACAATCCGGATCAGTTCACGGGCATGCCCGATCCGCTGGATACCGATGTCCGCGAACTCGCCTACCCACCCGAGTCGACCGAATTCGCGCAGCGCGACGGCCGTCGCCGCTACAGCACGTCGAAGTTGGCGAACCTGCAGACCGCCTACGAATTGGCGCGACAATTCGAGGCGCGCGGCATCACGGTGAATGCCTTCGATCCTGGACTGATGCCGGGCACCGGCCTCGCCAGGGATGCCGGGTCGGCGGCACAACTGTTGTGGCGCACGGTCGCTCGGGGTCTGGTGTTATTGCCCGGCGTGAATACGCCGCGCCGATCGGGCGAGGATCTCGCGTGGCTGGTCACGGATCCGTCGCTCGACGAGGTGTCCGGCCGGCATTTCGTGGGCCGCACCGCGAAACCGTCGTCGAAGGCGTCCTATGACCGCGACGCGCAACGCGCGCTGTACGCCGACAGTCTCGAACTCCTCGGCGAACTCGCGCGCTGACACATCGTCGGACCGAATACCGACGATGCCGAATACCCGTGGGCATTCGGCATCGTTACGGCAGAGCTTATTCCGGCTACTCCTCGGCCGGTTTCGCCTTCGGGCCACGCCCCGCCTGTTTCAACGCGAGGCGAAGTGCGTACTCGATCTGGGCATTGATACTGCGCAGGTCGTCGGCGGCCCATTGGGCAATCGCCTCGTGTATCGCCGGGTCCAGGCGTAGCAGGATCTTCTTGCGCTCGGCCATGAGGCGACTCAGGAGTAGAGCGAGCCGGTATTGACGACGGGTTGGGTAGCGCGGTCACCGCAGAGGACGACCAGCAGGTTGGAGACCATGGCAGCCTTGCGTTCCTCGTCGAGTTCGACGACGCCCTGTTCGGCGAGCCGGTCCAGTGCGAGGCGGACCATGCCGACCGCGCCCTCGACAATGCGGGTGCGCGCGGCGACCACCTGGGCCGCCTGCTGCCGCACGAGCATGGCCTGGGCGATCTCCGGCGCGTACGCGAGGTGGGTGATCCTGGCCTCGATGACCTCGATACCCGCCAGATCGGTGCGGTCGCGCAATTCGATGGTCAATTCCTCGGCCACCTCGGCGCCGTCGCGCAGGCTGGTGGTGTTCTGGTCGTGCGCGTCGTACGGGTGGGTCGTGGCCAGATGCCGCACCGCTGCCTCGGACTGGGTCTCCACGTACTCCTCGTAGTCGTCGACCGAGAAGGCGGCCTTGAAGCTGTCGACCACCCGGTAGACCACGACGGCGGCGATCTCCACCGGATTGCCGTCGGCATCGTTGACCTTGAGCTTCTGGGTTTCGAAGTTACGCACCTTCAGCGAGATGCTGCGCCGGTCGGTGAGCGGCACCACCGAATAGAAGCCGGGTTCGCTCAGCGAGCCTATGTAGCGGCCGAAGAACTGAACGACCTTGGCCTCGTTGGGATTCACCACGGTGAGCCCGGTGGCCAGCAGCAGGAGCACGACCACGACCACGGTCGCGATGATCGCGCCGACCAGGGCGAGCACATTGTCGTTGTGCGCGGCCACGGCGTATCCGGCAATGGCGCCGCCACCGATCAGGAGCGTGAGGACAAACCACGACACCAGCACGAGAAAGCCGTTGACGTGGAACGCCGACCGAAGCTTCATGACATCCTCCGAGTATCAAAGTGATATCACGAAGATAGCACCAGACCGCCCCCGGCGATAGGGCGGTCGCGGCGATCAACTCGCAGGTGTGATGTTGCGGTTGAAGCGGAACATGTTGCGGGAGTCGTACTTCGCCTTCAGCATGGCGAGCCGGGCGTAGGTGTCCGGCGCGTAGCCACCTCGGGTCTGCGCCTCGTCGGCTGCGGCACCCGCACCGTAGAGGAAGTTCAGGCTGTGGCCGACGGTCCACGGCGCGAGTGCCGTGCGGACCACCGCAAGCTCCTCGGGCGCGGCGTCACCCGCATCGGGTCCGGGCATGGTGATGACGCGAACGATGTACTCGGCATCCCGGTTGTCCACGGCAATCCCCGCAGGACCACGCCTGCCTAGCGCTCCGCCGAGGTGCCGGATATCGACGACCGCCTGAATCGTCGATTCGGGTCCAGTGGCAGTGAGCAAGGCCGACAACGTTTCTCCGGTGAGCTCACCGAGCAAGGCGTTGGTGGCGGCGTAGGCATGCGGGTGGTCGGGATCACTGTGGATGGTGTGCGACTCGGTGTACGGCATGAGCCGCAGATCGTCCTTCAAACGATCCCCGACCGCGCGCAACGGCGCGACCAGACGCTCGCCGTCCGCTGCGGATCCGTTGTAGGCGATCCGGATCGATGCGACATAGCGCCCGCGCAGCGGTTCCGGAATCTGCGGAATGGGCGGGAAGGCCATGACTGTCACCGTCGAGGTCACCTCGTCGGGAAGCGTCGCGGTCCAGTCCTTCCAGGCTTCCATGGCCTGCTGGACCAGCGGGGTATCGAAGACCAACTGACCGCCGTAGACGGACACAACCGGCACGAGTTCCAGTTCCAACGCGGTCACCACGCCGAAGTTGCCACCGCTGCCGAGCACCGCGCCGAAGAGTTCGTCGCCGGGGGTCAGCGTGCGGACCCGACCGTCGGCCGTGACGATCTCGATGACCCGCACATGTTCGGCGGCGTAACCGAATTGCCGTGCCAGTAGGCCTAATCCGCCGCCGAGGCTGTAGCCGACGACCCCGACCGACGGCGAGGACCCGTTCAGCGGCGCCAGCCCGTACGGTGCGGCGGCCTCGACCAGCGCGCCCGCCCGCACTCCGGCGCCGACACGGGCGATGCGCGCCTGCGGGTCGATCCGGATATCGGTCATCCGGCGGGTGCTGATCAGCACGCCGCCGTCGGCCGCGACCGAGAGTCCGTGCCCGGTGGCCTGGACCGCAACCGGAAGCCCCTGGCGCGCGGCGTATTCCACCGCACTGCGTACATCCTCTGTGTGCACCGCGCCGACGACCAATGCGGGGCGGTGGCGGTAAGCGGCCTGGAAGCCGGCGATCTCTTCGTCATATCCGGTGTCGCCGGGGCGGAAGACCGGGCCGGTGAAGGTGTCGATGATCTCTGCGGTGTTTCCCATGCCTTAGACGATGCCGCGCGCCGAGCCAGAAGTACAACAGATAGTTCTGCTTGGACCTATAATCAACAGTTATGGAACTGCGCCAACTTCGATACTTCGTGACCGTGGTCGAGGAGGCCAACTTCACCCGCGCCGCCGCCCGATTGCACCTGGCTCAACCCGGACTCAGCGCCCAGATCCGCCAGCTCGAACACGAACTGGGACAACAACTTCTGGATCGCGGCGGCCGCTCGGTGACCTTGACCGAGGTGGGCGCGGCGGTGCTGGCGCATGCCAGGGCCGCGCTGGCGGCGACCGAGCGGATTACCGCGACGGTGGACGAATTCACCGGACTGCTCCGTGGACACGTCCGCCTCGGCTGCATCTCCGGCGCGGGCGACGAGGAATTCGATATCGCCTCGGTGCTCGCGGATTTTCACGACGATCACCCGCAGGTCGGCATCAGCCTGACCGAGGACACCTCCGAACGGATGCTCGCGGCGGTGCGCAGCGGCGAGCTGGATATCGCCCTGGTCGGATTGACCGGTGCGGACATCGGCGCCGATATCGGCATAGATGTTGTGCTCGATACGCCGGTGGTCGCGGCGGTCGCGCTGGGCGGTAAGAAGCGTGCATCGATCACGCTCGACCAGTTGCGTGAGCACTCGCTGATCTGTCTACCGCGCGGCACCGGCATCCGGGGTGTCTTCGATCGCGCCTGCGCCGCAGCGGGATTCGAACCCGATATCGCATTCGAGGCCGCCGCTCCCCCGCTGTTGCTGCGGCTCGCCGCCCGTGGCCTCGGCATCGCGGTGGTGCCCGCGCTGACCGCCGAGGAGGCCACGGCATTCGGCGTGCGGGTGCTGCCGATCACCGAACCGGAGCTGCGCGGACAACTCGCGCTGGCGTGGCGGCGCGATCGCCCGGGCAGTCCGGCCGCGAAAGTCCTGCTCGGACAACTCCGTATCGGCTTGGGCGGCCGCTGAATTCAGAGCAATCGCGACAGGAACGCCTTGGTGCGTTCATGTTTCGGGTCGGCGAGCACCTCGCGCGGATTACCCGCCTCCACGACCACACCGCCGTCCATGAACACCAGTTGATCGGCAACCTCACGGGCGAAACCCATTTCGTGGGTCACGACCACCATGGTCATACCGTCGGCGGCGAGTTCGCGCATGACCCCGAGCACCTCGCCGACCAATTCCGGATCCAGCGCCGAGGTGGGCTCGTCGAAGAGCATCAGCTTGGGATCCATGGCCAGCGCACGGGCGATCGCGACGCGCTGCTGCTGTCCGCCGGAGAGCTGGGCCGGATAGGCATTCGCCTTGTCCCCCATGCCGACCCGGTCCAGCAACTCGTGCGCACGCGCCACCGCGTCCGCCTTGCGGATGCCCTTCACCTGGATAGGCGCCTCGACAATGTTCTCCAGCGCCGTCCGATGCGGGAACAGGTTGAAATGCTGGAACACCATGCCGATATCGCGGCGCTGCTTGGCCGCATCGCGCGGGTGCAATTCGTAGAGTTTGCCGCCCTTTTCGCGATAGCCGATCAGGTCGCCGTCGACATAGAGCCGACCCGCGTTCACCTGCTCGAGGTGGTTGATACAGCGCAGGAAGGTCGACTTACCCGAACCCGACGGCCCGATCAGGCACAGCACATCGCCGCGCCCGACCTCGAGCGAAATACCCTTGAGCACCTGCAGCGCACCGAAGTTCTTGCACACCCGATCCGCACGGATCATCGGCTGTACGCCAGCCGGCCCTACCTTGTCTGCGCTCATTTCGCCTTCACAATCGTCTGAGCGTCGGCCAGTTCCTGCAACTGCTTGGCGGTCAGCTGCCGCGAGGCGCCCCGCGAGTAGTAGCGCTCCAGGTAGTACTGCCCGATCATCAGCACGCTGGTGACCGCGAGATACCAAGTGGCGGTGACCAATAGCAATGGAATCGGCTGGAAGTTCACGCCGTAGATATCGCGGGCCCGGCCGTACAGGTCGGTGCTCAACGGGATCGCGGTGACGAGCGCGGTGGTCTTGAGCATTCCGATCAGCTCATTGCCGGTGGGCGGGATGATCACCCGCATGGCCTGCGGCAGCACGGTCCTGCGCATGGTCTGCGACCACGACATGCCGAGCGCCGTCGAGGCCTCGCGCTGCCCCTCGCCGACGGAATTGATTCCGGCACGAACGATTTCGGCCATATACGCGGCCTCGTTCAGTGCGAGGCCGATCACCGCGAAGGCGAACGCGGCCTGCAGCCCCTGCACGTCGATCCGCACGAACTCGGGCCCGAACGGCACACCGAGCTGGATCGACTTGTAGAGCGACGGGAACAGACCCCAGAAGACCAACTGCACGAAAACCGGTGTGCCACGGAAGATCCAGAGATACACCCACGCCACGGCGCGCAACACCGGATTCGGCGACAGACGCATCACCGCGAGCAACGCGCCGAGCACGATGGCGATCGCCATCGCGAACACGGTCAGCTCGAGGGTGACCACCGCGCCGGAGGCGATCCGGCTGTCGAACAAATACTTTCGATAGGTGCCCCACCCGTACGCGGGATTGGTGGCCGCGCCGTAGATGAACAACCCGAGCAGGGCGAGAATGATCGCCGCGGCGATCCAGCGGCCCGGCCTGCGTAGTGGAACGGCCTTGATCGGCTCCGGTTCTGCCGCGTCGATCGGCCCGCCGGGCCCGGTGTTGTCGCCGGGCGCCGACGTGATTTCGGATGACGACATCGATCAGCCCGCGGCGCCGTTGATGACCGACTTGGTGATCGCGCCTTCCTGCACACCCCAGTTCTTGGTGATCTCCATGTACTTACCGTTATCGATCAGGTGTTGGACGGCGGCCTGCAGCGCCTTGCCGAGCGCCGAACCCTTGGGGATGGCCCAACCGTAGGGTGCGGAATCGAAGACCTTGCCCGCCGCCTCGATCTTGCCGTCGCTCTTCTTGATCGCGTACGCGGTCACCGGCGAATCCGCCGACATCGCGTCGACCTGGCCGAGCACCAGTGCGTTGGTCGCCGCGCTCTGCTCATCGAACGGCTTCTTATCGATGGCGGGCTTGCCCTCCGCCTCGCATTTCTTGCTGCGCGCCGGAATCTCGTCGGTGTCCTGAACCGTGGTGGCCTGCACCGCGACCCGCTTACCGCAGGCATTGTCCGGGTCGATCGGCTTACCCGTCTGCTGCGCCCACTGGCTGCCCGCGTTGAAGTAGGTGGTGAAGTCGACGCTCTGTTCACGTTCCTTCGAGTCGGTGATGGAGGACATGCCGACGTCGTAGGTGCCCGCCTGGATCGCGGGAATGATCTTCTCGAAGGAGGACTCGAGGTATTCGGCCTTGAGGCCGAGGGTCGCGGCGACCGCGTCCATCATGTCTACATCGAAGCCGACGATCTTGCCGCTCGGATCCTTGTACTCGTTGGGCTGATACGGGATATTGACTCCGACGACGAGCTTGCCCGACTGCTTGATCTTGTCCGGGAGCAGCGCGGCGGCCGTGTCGAGCTTGTCGATACCCTGTACCTTCGCTACCGCGGGCGAGTTGTCTTCGGAGTTACTACAGCCCGTCAACACCAGTGCACCACCGGCTAGTACGCACATCGCTTGCAGGGCGCGCCTGCCAAGAACCGATCGAACAGACACAGCAGCCCTCCACATTTCGGATTCGAGAAACCCGGGTGTCACCACCCGTTTGGCAATCTAAGCGATCGTCGCGTTTCGTGCTGGACAGTAACGGAAGATTATCCGTTCTGTGCGGAACACTCCGGGCACAGCAAACACTCAGGTACCGGCGGTGGACCCTACCGGACGGTCCAGTGTTCGAACGAGCCGGGTTCACGGTCGCCCCGCCGATCCGAGTCAGCGGCGGTGCACCCTGGCGCAGACCTGCTCGGTGAATTCGCTGGTCGAGGCGAGACCGCCCAGGTCGGCGGTGGCAATGCCCGCGGCAAAGGCGCCCGCGACGGCGCGTTCGATACGCTCACCCGCGCTCGACAGCGCGCGGTTGTTGTCGCGAATTCCCAGCCAGTGCAACAACATTGCCGCCGAGAGTTGGAGCGCCGCCGGGTTTGCGCGGTTGTGTCCGGCCAGTGTCGGCGCGGCGCCGTGCACCGCCTGTGCCATCGCCTTGGTCGCCGAGCAGTTTAGCGATGCGGCGATGCCGAGCGAGCCGCTCAGCTCACCCGCGAGATCGGAAAGGATGTCGCCGAAGAGATTCTCGGTCACCACCACGTCGTAGTCGTGGGCGGCGCGGACCAGATGGGCGGCGACCGCGTCGACGTGTTCGTCGTCGACCTCGACGCCCG
This sequence comes from Nocardia sp. NPDC102475, assembly GCF_055584605.1. Taxonomy (NCBI): domain Bacteria; kingdom Bacillati; phylum Actinomycetota; class Actinomycetes; order Mycobacteriales; family Nocardiaceae; genus Nocardia; species Nocardia sp. NPDC102475. The sequence goes on from NZ_JBVJLS010000043.1 coordinate 14,962, forward strand.
GATAGGCGTGAGCGACGTCATAGCAGACGTCGCGGAACAGGCCCATGGTCATGGGCAGCACATTGGCCTTGTGCACGATGGTGACCCGCTTACGTCGCGCGGCCGCGAGCCGGAAGGCATCGTGCGCGATCCGCTCGCAGGCCTGCCGGGTGATCAGGCCGACCGCCATCGCCACGTCGGGGGTGGGCCGGAACTCGCCCGACCCGGCGAACATATTGCGGTCGGCGTAGAACCCCTCGCTGTTCTCCCGGACGATCACCAGATCGATATCGGGAGCGCTCGACTTGATTCCGGCGAAGGCACGGGCGGGGCGGATATTCGCGTAGAGGCCGAAGCGTTTGCGGATGGCGCCGCCGGGTGCGATTCGATGTTCGGGAGGGTAGGCGGCATTGTCGTGCGGGCCGAGGATCCAGGCATCGAGTTCGTCGAGGACCGCGAGGGTCTGCTCCGGCAGCGGATTGCCGAATTCCGCGATCGCGTGCTGGCCCATCGGTAACCGAACCCAGTCGACCGCGGCCGCGCCGACCGCGGCGAGTGCTTCGTCGACCACCGCGCGGGTGGCGCGCACCACCTCGGGGCCGATGCCGTCACCTTCGATGAGGCCGAGTCGCATGGGCGACATATCACGGTTCACCTGGCCATCCTCCCGCGAGACGGTTCGTGCGCCGACAACTGGGCCGCGTGTTCGCTGCCCATCGAGCCGCGCGGGCGGCTAACCTCTCGTGAACTATGGTGCAGTCGGTCGAATTGCTATTGGACGATGTGGCCGATGCGGAGATCCGGCGGCAGTGGCAGTTGCTCGCCGATGCAGGCATTCCGAGTTTGGCCGGCAAGCAGGCCGAAACCAACCGGCCGCATATCACCGTCGCGGTGGCCAGGCAGATCTGGCCGCGCATCGATCACGCACTGGACCAGCTCACCTTCCGGCCGATTCCGATACGACTCGGCGGCGTACTGGTCTTCGGTGCGCGCAATCCGATCCTGGTCCGGTCGGTGGTGCCCTCGGAACACCTGCTCGCACTGCAGCGTCGTATTTTCGCCGTCGTTTCGCCGTGTCCCGACATACCGTCGAATGTGCAACCCGACGGGTGGACGCCGCATATCACCCTGGCCAGACGAGTGCCGACGCAGCATTTGGGCGAGGCGATCCACGCCGTCGCCAGGGACCGTGATTTTCCCGCGACCGTCGTGGGTATCCGGCGTTGGGACGGCGATCAGCGGCGCGAGTGGCCGGTCGCCCGGGGAAGATAGAGGCACCGTCGGAAGATATGTACCGCGCCGGACGTTATAGCTGGCGACATACGACACGAGAGGACGTCATGGCCACCCAGACGCTGAACCAACAGAATTTCGATGAGATCGTCACCGGAAACGACGTGGTACTCGTCGATTTCTGGGCCGACTGGTGCGGTCCGTGCAAGAGCTTCGCGCCCACCTTCGAGGCCTCCTCGGACAAGCATCCCGATGTCGTGCACGGCAAGGTCGACACCGAGGCCGAACAGGGTCTGGCCGCCGCCGCCAACATCCGCTCGATTCCGACCATCATGGCGTTCCGCGAGGGCGTGCTGGTCTTCGCGCAGCCGGGCGCCCTGCCGCCCGCCGCGCTGGAGGATCTGGTCACCCAGGTGAAGGCGCTGGATATGGACGAGGTTCGCAAGCAACTCGCCGAGCAGCAGCCCGGTCAGTAAACCGCGCCGACGGGCCGTTCACATTCCGCGGAATGTGAACGGCCCGTTGCGTTTTCGTACGTTCAGACGCCCAGCTTGTTGACGCCCGCGATCATCGCGCGGACGGTCGATTCGGCGCCGTCGTCGGCCAGGGCCGCGCCCCAGCCGCGTCTGCCGTTGCATTCGCACTGCACGAACGTCGCGGTGCCCGCAGCGGTGCGGCGCTGGTGGAATTGCAGGATTTCGACCGGATAGCCCTCGTCGTAGAGGGCCGAGGTCATCGCGGCGACCGGGCTGCCGGTGGCGATCACCGTGCGCAGATGGTCGGCGAATTCCAGGGTGGCCGTGAACTCCGCGCTCCGATTGCCCGCGGGCGACCAGTCGCCGACCCGAATTGGGCCGGCGTGCTCGCAATAGCGGTGGTGGAATTGCGCGGGTGTCAGATCGGCGCATTCGGCGCGCAGCGCCTTGGGGGCAGCGGCGATGAACATGTTGGGGTCAAGAGTCAGGATGGTCATTGTGCGGAGGTCTTCCCGAGGATTGTCTTCTCAATTGACAGAGGGGACCAGCAGTAAGTAGTCAGTAGCCCGCAGCGAGGGGGCCGGTCCGAATCAGACCCCGCTACGGCGGGTTACTACGAGAAGTCGCCGGGTTGCCACCATCGCGGTAAGCGGAATTAGCACTGCGCTGTCGCGGTCTGCGACATGGAGCGCGGCGCTGTGGCGGTCGGCGGGATTCGGCACGCCGACCAGAATATGTCGATCCCGACGCAATAGCAACCACATATGTTGCCCCGTCGCGCCTACTCGCGAGTACCATCTGCGCAGCTCAGGGGCATAGCGCCGAGGCGCGGATGGCAAGCCGCCGTCGCGGCGGTACTTTCGGTCACATGGGTGCCCTTGTCGCCATGACCATTCCCGGGTTGGCCATCCTGCTGATCGGACTCGCATTCGTCGAGGTGCTGTGGAATCGGCTCACCGGCAGTCGGATACTGCCGTGGTTCAAGCACCGCAAGCACACGCCGGTCGCCGCGACCGGATTCGAACAGGTCGCCGCGACCTTTCAAGGTTCGAAGCATTACGAGTTCGAGCAGCGGCAGACGGCGCTGATGCATAAAGAAGACAAGTCCGACGGAGCGCCGCCGCGCGATGAGATCGATCTGCGCACCGGGTCGGCGAAGCTGGTGCGGCGCGAGCAGTGATCATTCGAACGTGAACGATCCGGCGGTCCGACGTAGTATCCGCACCATCGGAAAGCTGTCCCGGGGGACATTGATGTCGTTATCGGTCTTGGCTCGAGCTGGATGTGCGCTGGTTGTCGCCGTGACCTGGCGATCGGTGTAACCGGTTGCGGCTCCGCGATTTCCGGACAGGCCGAGCCCGGCATGACCCCGGCGAACCTGACTGCTCTCAATACCGGGCCGTACCAGTCCGCACCGCAGGTCTACCGGCCGAAGATCAGTTACAACACCCAGGTCTTCCATATCGAGTCCCGCCGCATGATGGGCTATCTCGTCTCGCCCTACCAGATCGATCCGGATATGAAGTTGCTGGAGGCGGTGCGGGTCATCGACCAGAGCAGCTTCCGCAGCATTACCGGCGAATTCCCGGAGAGCTATGCGCCGGTCGCCGAACGCAGCCATCTCATCGGCGGTGCGCTGACCAGGCGGTCCAATATTGGCCGCCGGGCACTGAATTGCGGTGCGGCACACCGGATTTCCGGTGTGCCGCCCAAACGCTCAGTGCGCGGCGGAGTCCCAGCTGCGGCCGGTGCCGACGGATACGTCCAACGGGACCGACAGCGTGATCGCCGAGGACATCTGTTCGCGGGCGAGTGCGTCGAGGGCGTCCTTCTCCCCCTCGGCGACCTCGAAGACCAGTTCGTCGTGGATCTGCAGCAGCATGCGCGAGCGCAGGCCCGCCTCCTTGATCGCCTTGTGCACGTTGATCATCGCGACCTTGATGATGTCGGCGGCAGTGCCCTGGATGGGCGCGTTGAGGGCCATACGTTCGGCAGACTCGCGGCGCTGGCGGTTACTGGAATCCAGATCGGGCAGGTAGCGGCGGCGACCGAAGAGGGTTTCGGTATAGCCGACCTTGCGTGCCTGTTCGACGACCTCGTACAGGTAGTCGCGAATGCCGCCGAAGCGGTCGAAGTAGACCTCCATCTGCTCCTTGGCCTCCTGCGTGCTGATCTTCAGCTGCGTCGAAAGGCCATAGGAGCTCAGGCCGTACGCGAGACCGTAGGACATCGCCTTGATCCGGCGGCGCATCTCGGGTGTCACCTCCGACAGCGGGATATCGAAGGCCTTGGAGGCGACGAAAGTATGCAGATCCTCGCCGGAGTTGAAGGCCTCGATCAGGCCTTCATCACCGGAAAGGTGGGCCATGATACGCATTTCGATCTGGCTGTAATCCGCGGTCATCAGCGACTGGTAGCCCGGGCCGACCACGAAGGTGTCGCGGATCTGGCGGCCGGTGTCGGTGCGGATCGGAATGTTCTGCAGATTCGGCTCGGTCGAGGACAGTCGGCCGGTGGCGGCGATGGTCTGGTTGAACGTGGTGTGGATGCGGCCGTCGTCGGCGACGGATTTGAGCAGCCCGTCCACGGTGACCTTGAGCCGGGTGGCGTCGCGGTGCTCGAGCAGATGCCGCAGGAACGGATGCTCGGTCTTCTCGAACAGCGATTCCAGCGCGTCGGCATCGGTGGTGTAGCCGGTCTTGGTGCGCTTGGTCTTCGGCATATCGAGTTCGTCGAAGAGCACCACCTGCAGCTGCTTGGGTGAGCCGAGGTTGATCTGCTTGCCGATCACGGCATAGGCGGCGTTGGCCGCATCGGTGACCTTATCGGCGAATTGGCGCTGCAGGTTCTCGAGCTGCTCGATATCGACCGCGATGCCGGCGTTCTCCAGTTCGGCGAGCACGCTGAGCAGTGGCAGTTCCATATCGTCGAGCAGTGCGCTGGATTCGATCTGGCGCAGTTCGCCGTCGAGTGCCTCGGCCAGGTCGAGAACCGCCCTGGCGCGCAGCATTTCGGTCTGCGCCAGCTCGGCGTCCACGGTGTCGGCGTCGTCGAGCAGGGACAGCTGCGGGGTTTCGTCGGTTTCGGCGCGCAGTTCGCGGTGCAGATAGCGCAGCGAGAGATCGTCGAGGTTGAAGCTGCGCTGGCCGGGGCGGACCAGGTAGGCGGCCAGCGCGGTATCGCTGGTGAGACCGGCCAGGGTCCAGCCGCGACCACGCAGCGCGTGCATGGCGGCCTTGGCCTCGTGCAGGGCCTTCGGCACGGCCGGATCGGCCAGCCAAGCGCCAAGTGCGGCTTCGTCTTCCGGGGTCAGCACGGCGACATCGATGTAGCCGCTCTCGCCGTCCGCGGCGGCGATGGCGAGCGCGCGCGCGTCGCCATTACCTGGAGTATTGGTGCCGACCACCGAAATACCGTGTCGGGCACCGACTTTCGCATGTTCGGCGAGCCACTCGGTGACCGCGCCGACCTCGAGCGCGCCGCCGCTGATCTCGAAGCCGGATTCGGCCTCGGGCTCCGGCGGGGCAAGGGTTTCGAAGAGCCGGTCGCGCAGCACCCGGAACTCCAGGTCGTCGAAGAGCTGATGGATCTTGTTGCGATCCCACGGCTGCTGGGCCAGCTGATCGGGGGTGTAGGGCAGCGGAACGTCGCGGACCATCTCGGTGAGCTGGCGGTTGAGCACGACACTGCTGAGATTGGCGCGCAGTGCGTCGCCGACCTTGCCCTTCACCTCGTCCACCTTGTCGACGAGGGTGGTCAGATCGCCGTATTCACGAATCCACTTGGCGGCGGTCTTCTCCCCGACGCCCGGAATGCCGGGCAGGTTATCGCTCGGGTCGCCGCGCAGGGCCGCGTAATCCGGGTACTGGGCCGGGGTGAGCTGATATTTGGCCATCACCTCATCCGGGGTGAACCGGGTGAGATCGGAGACGCCCTTGCGCGGGTAGAGCAGTGTGACCTCATCGCTGACCAGCTGGATGGCATCACGGTCACCGGAGACGATCAGAACGCGGAAGCCTTCGCCCACGGCCTGGGTCGCGATGGTGGCGATCAGATCGTCGGCCTCGAAACCGTCGATCGCCATCACCGGGATGCCCATGGCGCCGAGCACATCCTTGGTGAGTTCGACCTGGCCGCGGAACTCATCGGGCGTGGCACTGCGCCCGGCCTTGTACTCCGGATACGCCTCGGTGCGGAAGGTCTTGCGGCTGACATCGAAAGCGGCCGCGATATGCGTCGGCTTCTCGTCCCGCAACAGATTGATCAGCATCGCGGTGAATCCGTACACCGCATTCGTGGTCTGCCCGGTGACCGTCTTGAAGTTCTCCGCGGGCAGCGCGAAGAACGCGCGATAGGCAATCGAATGCCCGTCCAACAGCAACAACGTCGGCCGCTCACCACCCGCATCACCGGCTGCCATAGGCACGACGCTGGAACGCTGATCAGTAGTCGCTGGGGTCACGTGCAAGAGTCTAGGGAGCCCCACCGACAATCCACAGCCGCGGCACCCCCTTGTTGTGCGAGTCCAGCGAGCCGTCCGATTTCCGCCGGAAGCGATACGCCGCGGCAACCATGATTTCCCGGTGACCACAACCCGCGCAGCACTGCAGAACTTTTTCGCCGCCGAAGCCGCCTACATCACCGAGGGCGCGAACTTCGATGCGATGGCCGCCTGCCTGGCCCCCGATGTCGTCATGTACCAGGCCGAGCACCTCCCCTACGGCGGCGAATGGCACGGCCCCGACGGCATCGAGAACTTCATGGCGGCGATGAGCCGGACCTGGGCCTCGCTGGAGTTCCTCGAGCAGCGGTTCGTGGTGGACGGCGACGCGGTGGTCATCTACAACCGCGGCCGCATGCTGGCCCGCGCCACCGGCCGGATGCTGGAGACCTCGGTGATGCAGCTGATGACATTCCGCGACGGACTGATCGCCGAAATCCGGCCGTTCTATCTGGATACCGCGGCCGTCATCGAGGTACTGACCCAAGCGCACCGCTGATAGAGCACGCACTCATTCCACGTGGGCCGGAGAGCTGTACCAGGTATTGCACTCCCAGGTGTCGCCCTTGTCGGAGCCCCATTTCCACCAGCCCCACACGTTTTCCTCGGTGCCTTGCATGCGTGGATCGCGGGTTGCGTGGCCGCTCTGGACGGTGTGGGAGGCTTCGGTCCAGGTTTGTTCATCGATATCGGCGCGGCCGAAGTTGGTGCCGAGGAACATGCCGGAGAAGCAGCGGGCCTGCAGTTCCATGCGGCGGCTCTGCTCGCGACCGGTGGTGGTTTCCTTGCCGACGGTCGCACGTTTTTCGTTGTAGGCCTGCATGACGCCGATCAGGTTCTGCACGTGGTGGCCGTATTCGGTACTGAGGACGGCCAATTGGGCGCCGCGACGCGAGCCGCTGGACAGCGGCCGCATGGCGTCGTACGGCAGAACCAGGGTTTCGTCGAGGGCGCAGTAGAAGGTTGTCGGGCCGTTGCGCAGTCGCTGCACGCATTGGCTTGCCACATCACGGGATTCGGTGGGGGCGAGTAGCCGCGGCGGATGGAACGGCAGTCCGGCACCGCGCAGTGTCGGTTCCCATGACGCGTCCAGGCAGGCGATCGCGGACCGGTAGAAGGCCCGCGCCGTCTCCGGATCGTCGTGCCAGGCGGGCAATTTGCAATCGACCCTGCCGAGTCCGACGTGCTGGGCGAAGAGCGGATGATCGGCCAGCGCCTGCACCGCGCGGCTCGACGCGACCGGCATCCCGGCCGGCGATAACCCCGCCAACGGCGCGAAGGCGACCGGGGGCGCGGCATCGCCGATCGGATTCGCCGAGTCGGGCAGAGCGCCCGCGAATCCCGGTGTCGTCGAATCGGAAATCGTACGCGCAGTACGCGTTTCACCCGCGTCGGCGGAGCGTCCGGTCACCAGCAGCCCCGTCGCGGTGAGCGCACCGATCACACCGAGAACCACCCAGATCAGCACGATGCGATTGCCGCGCAACAGACCGAGCCGAGAGCTGAACGTGCTGTTCATGACCTACCTAGAGAGCTCGATCACCGCACATTCATTGGAACTCCGCCCACATCGGTCCGCAACTCGAGGAGCCGCTCAGCGGGTCACAGTGTGGCCACAAGTTCGCGCAGCACCGGCAGGCTGACCGAGCCGGAGCCGAGCACCACATCGTGGAAGGCCTTGATGTCGAAGGCGGCACCGAGCCGCTCGGCGGTCTGCCGTCGTTGCCGACGAATCTCGAGCTGACCGACCTTATAGGCCACGGCTTGACCGGGGATCGCGATATAGCGGTCGATCTCGACCTCGATCTCGGTCAGCCCGACCGGTGCGTTGGCCACCATGAAGTCGATGGCCTGCTGACGACTCCAGCCCTTGGCGTGGATTCCGGTATCCACGACGAGCCGGCACGAGCGCCACGAATCGGCGGCCAGCATGCCGACGCGCGCCAAATCGTCGTCGTACAAACCCATTTCGTCGGCAAGTCGTTCGGTGTAGAGCGCCCAGCCCTCGACGAAGGCGGTATTCGCGAAGGACTGCCGCTGGAATCGCGGCAGCTGATCGAGTTCATTGGCGATGGTGAGTTGCAGGTGATGCCCCGGAATCGCCTCGTGATAGGCGACCGCCGCCGTCTCGTAGCGGCTGCGGCCGGTGGGTTCGTACTGGTTCACGAAGTAGGTGCCGGGCCTGGATCCGTCCGCGGCGGGCGGAAAGTAGTACGCCGCAGGCGCATCCGCGGCCAGGAATTCCGGCACCGGGACGATATCGCAGGATTCCTTGGGCAGGCGGCCGAACCAGTTGCCCATCTCCGCGACCGCCGCGCCGAGCGCACGCTGCGCATCGGCCATGATCTCCTCGCCACTGACATAACGCAGTTCGGTATCCCGGCGCAGGCGGGTGAAGATTTCGGCGGTATCGGCAGTGCCGAACAACCGGGTGCCGACCGCTGCGTATTCCGCACGCAGCAGCGCCAATTCGGAGAGACCGAGCTCGTGGATCTCGTCCGCGCCGAGATCGGGCAAGGTGGTGTGGCGGCGCAGCTGCCGCTGGTAGATGTCCTCGCCGTCGGCACCGAGCCAGCACAGGCCGCATTTGTCATCGGGACGGGCGGCGGGCCGCAATTCGTCGGCCAGCACGTCTCGATACCGTTGGAACGCCGGGCGAATCACCTCGCGGGCGACCTCGGTGAGTTCGGTGCGCCAGGCGCCTTCCCCGTCCCAGTCCGCCGGTCCGGCGAAGGTAGCGAACGGATCGGTGGCGATATCGGAGGCCAGGTAGCCATCCAGCTGGTTGAGCGAGCGTTCGATGGTGATGCGCGCCGGCGTGCGGCCTGCGGCCAGGCCGTTGCGGAACTGCTGGACCGCCTGGTCGAACAGCGTGCCGAATTGGCGATACCGCCGGACCAGGGCGTGCGCGTGTTCGGGCTGCGGCGCCTTGGTCTGGGTGGCCATCATGAGCATGCCCGCGTGCACACCGTCCATCTGGTCCGATGCCAGTTCGGTCGGTCGCCACGCCAGATTGTCGATGGCCGTATCCAGTTCGGTGCGCAGCAGACCCCAGGTGACCCGGTCGGTTCCGTCGAGTTCTTCGGCGTCGAGACCGACGACCTGATCGCGCAACTCGCGCAAGGTCGCGAGCAGTCGCTGTTCGGCCTCGGGCGAGCGATCCTCGACGCGGTCGTCGAAGCGGTGGTCGCCGAGCAAGGTGGCTGTGCTCGGCGCGGCCGCCAGCACACTGTCCCAGTAGCGGTCGGCCAGATTCGTCAGTTCGTCATGCCCGTCCACAGCGCCATTCCTCCAGTAGTGGTCATTGGGCGCACCAGCGCCCAACGCAGGCCAGCGTCTGATGTGCACGGCGAAGACCGAGCGCCAGCTCGGCCTTCGCCGTGCACATCCCGCCATCATGCCTGAAGGCAGCCACGGACGGGTCCGACTTTCAGCCCACGCCGAGGTAAGCCGACTTCACGGCGGGGTCGGTGAGCAGATCCCCACCGATACCGCTCTTGGTGACCTCACCGGTCTCCAGGATGTAGGCGCGATCGCTGCGGGTGAGCGCCTGCTGGGCATTCTGCTCGACCAACAGCACCGTTGTGCCCTGCTGGTTGATCTCGCTGATGATCCGGAAGATCTGCTGAATCACCATGGGCGCCAAGCCCATCGACGGTTCATCGAGCAGCAGCAGGCGCGGACGGGCCATGAGCGAGCGGCCGATGGCCAGCATCTGCTGCTCACCGCCGGAGAGCGTGCCGCCGACCTGCTTGCGCCGCTCGGACAGCCGCGGGAACAGCTCGAAGACCCACTCCAGCGTCTGTCCGTACTCCGCCTTCTGCTTGAAAGCCCTTCCGTAGCAACCCATATCGAGGTTTTCCTGGACCGTCATACCGGGGAAGACACCCCGGCCCTCCGGCGCCTGGATCAACCCGTGCGTCACCCGCTCGTGTGCCTTCATTTGGGTGATGTCGCGACCCTCGAACCTGATCTTGCCGCGGGTCAGCGGCAGCAGGCCGGACAGCGCACGCATGGTGGTGGTCTTCCCCGCGCCGTTGGCACCGAGCAGGGTCACCAGCTCACCCTCGGCGACACGGAGCGAAACTCCGTGCAGCGCTTGGATTCTGCCGTAGTTGACGACCATATCGTCGACCTCGAGCAGCGGCGGCGCCTCGCTGAAGTCGCGCGGCTCCGCTTTGCGATGCTCGCCACCGGCCGGAGTCGATTCGCCGACGGGCTGTTCCGGTTCGATCACTTCGGTTACCGCGGTGGCCTTTTCGGCTGCCGCGGCCTCGGCATCCGGCACACCCAGATACGCCGCGATCACATCCGGGTTGTCGCGGATGTCCGCGGGCAGCCCATCGGCGATCTTGCGACCGAACTCCAGCACCACGATCCGGTCCGTGACACCCATGACCAGGCGCATATCGTGCTCGATCAACAGCACGGTGAACCCGTCGTCGCGGATCTTGCGGATCAGATCCATCAGCGCCGATTTCTCGCTCGGATTGAACCCGGCGGCGGGTTCGTCCAGGCAGAGCAGTTTCGGTTCGGTGGCCAGCGCGCGGGCGATCTCCAATCGGCGCTGATCGCCGTAGGAGAGATTGCGCGCCTTCTCCACCGCACGCGGCGCGATTCCGACGAATTCGAGCAGGGCCATGCCGCGCTCGATCGCGTCCTTCTCCTCGCTGCGATGCCGCGGGGTGCGGAAGATCGCACCGGGTACCGAGGTCTTATGCCTGGCGTCGGTGCCGACCACCACATTCTCCAGCGCGGTCATCTCGCCGAAGAGCCGCACATTCTGGAAGGTGCGGGCAATTCCGAGCCGGGTGATCTCATTGCGCTTGGTTTTCGTCAGCGGTTTGCCATCGAAATACACCAGACCCGAGGCCGGTTTGTAGACACCGGTAATGGCGTTGAAGCAGGTGGTCTTGCCCGCGCCATTCGGTCCGATCAGTCCGAGGATTTCACCGCGGCGAATCTCGAAACTGACCTTGTCCAATGCGGTCAGACCGCCGAACTGCACCGTGAGCTCATCGGTGCGCAGCAGCGGCGCACCCACCGCGGTCTCGATATCGCGGTGCGGCGCAACCACATCCGCGACCACCTCGGCATCGGCGAGCACCGGGATCACGGCGGTGACATCGACCTCGCCCGCGCTCTCGACCTCGGGCGGGGCCGCGTAACCGGCGGCCATATCTTCGTTGTCGAACAGGGCGTCACCCGCGCCTGGCCCGGTCATCGTCGCGCTCCGATCAATTCACGCTCACCCGGTTTGCGCACGGCCTGATACACCTGCCTGCCGAAGGTCAGCAGCTTCTGCCGCACCGGGAACAGACCCTGTGGCCGCAGAATCATCATGACCACCAAGGTAATTCCGAAGTACATGTACTTGAGGTCACCGAGGGACTGCGCACCGCCGACCCGGAACAGCAGCACGCTGCCGAGCAACAGTGCACCCAAGACGCCGGTGACCACCATGCCGAGGATGCAGCCGCGCCGCGGCCACGCACTCAGACTGTCGCCCTTGTACCTCCACACGAGGACCAACCCGACGAAGACCAGCACGTCGATGGCCAACAGGATGTACCCGGTGGATTCGTTGCTCACCAATTTCACCGACTGCAGCCGCGCGGGCAGATAGGCAATGATGAACGCGCCGAAGATGACTCCGAGCTTATTGCCCTGACCGCCGATGACGACCGCGCACAGGAACAGCATCGAGTTGATGATGTTGAACCCGGTCGGATTGATGAACTGCACCTGACCGGCGTAGATCGCACCGGACATGCCGCCGACGGCTGCGCCGATCAGGAAGGCCCACAGCTTGAATTTGAAGGTCGGCACGCCCATGATCTCGGCGGCGTCCTCGTCCTCGCGAATGGCCACCCAGGCGCGGCCGACCCGGCTGCGTTCCAGATTGCCGACGATCAGCAGCACGATGATCACGAGCACCATCGCGAACCAGTACCACCACGTGCCGTAACTGGCTCGGTCGAGCAGATTCGCGCTGTCGGCATTGCCGCTGTTACCGCCGGAGAACACACCCTCCGGCTTGCTGGCGGATTCGCCGATATGCGGGAAGGCGACACCGGACAAACCCAGGCTGCCATTGGTGATATCGGAGAGATTGTCGGCGAGCAGCCGCACGATCTCACCGAAGCCGAGGGTCACGATCGCCAGATAGTCACCGCGCAGCCGCAGTGTCGGGGTGCCGAGGATGATGCCCGAGATGGCCGTCACCGCGACCGCGATCGGCAGACAGGCCATCCAGGCCCAGGTCGGATTCAGCCAGCCACCGTCGGTCTGATTCCACGGACTGTTCGGACTGGTGAGCAGGCCGACCGTATACGCGCCGATGGCGTAGAAGCCGACATAGCCGAGGTCGAGCAGACCCGCCTGCCCGACAACGACATTCAGGCCGATGGCGATCAGTGCGTACATCGCGACCTGCGCCATGACCAGACCGAAGTTGTAGCCGGGGGTATCCAGCAGCGGCGGCGGGAACAGCGGAAGCAGTGCGAGCAGAATGAGGATCGGCACGCCGACACCCCATTGCGCGGGGCGGCTCAAGCCGTCCCACCAGGTCCGAATCGCGTCTCCGACACCGTGTTTGGGCGAGGCCGCCTTGGTCGTCTCGGGTACCGAGTCCGGGGTTTTGGTCGAGTCGGTCATGCGCGGGCCCTCCCGAGACTCTCACCGAGGATGCCGGTCGGGCGCACCATCAGCACCAGCACCAGCACGACGAACGCGACGACATCGCGCCACTCCGACCCGAGCAGCGACTGGCCGTACTGTTCCACCACACCGAGCAGGATGCCGCCGAGCAATGCGCCGCGCAGATTGCCGATGCCGCCAAGTACCGCGGCGCTGAATGCCTTGATGCCCAGGATGAATCCGCCGGAGTAGATGATGCCCTGCGGGATCTTGATCGCGTACAGCAGCGCGGCCGCACCGGCGAGTACACCGCCGATGAAGAAGGTCAACATGATGACCCGCTCCCGCGAAACGCCCATCAGCGTCGCGGTATCGGGATCCTGGGCGACGGCACGGATGCCGCGCCCGAATTTGGTCCGGTTGATCAGCACCTCGGTCACGATCGCCAGCGCGATCGCCGCGAGGACGATCAGAAGTTTGATGTTGTCGACCTCGGCGCCGAAGAAGCTGAACTGCACGCTCGGCTCGACCAGTTTGATCGGCTGCTGCGCGTTGGTGCCGCCGAGTTTGGGATTGATCTTCGGCAGGATGAAGTGCACGAATTCCTGGATCACGAACGACATACCGATCGCCGTGATGAGGAAGCTGAGCGGTTTGGCCCCGCGTTTGCGCAATGGCCGATAGGCCACACGCTCCAATCCGACCGCGGCGCCACCGGATACCAGCATGCCGATGATCATCGCCAACGCGAGATAGGTGACCGTCAGGATGATGCCCTGGGTGTACACATCGGGATTCGCCACGAATCCGAACAGCATGAGCCCGACCAATTGACCGAACATGCCGAGCATGAATATTTCCGAATGGGCGAAATTGATCAGCCGCAATACGCCGTAGACCAGGGTATAGCCCACGGCGACCAAGGCATAGATTGAGCCGTAGGTCACCCCGTCGACGGTCAGTCGCCAGAAGTTATCGATCACTCCGTGGTAGTTGAAGTCGATCGAGCCGGCGAGTTGTGCTGCACCGGCCAATGCCGTTGATGTCATTCGTCTTTTGCCCTCATTCATTCGCCCACCCGACACGGCGGCACGTACGGGGATTCCACGAACCCCTGTACGTGCCGCCGTGCGGATTGTCTAGGGCTACTTGACCTCGTAGATCCAGATCAGCGCGTTGGACAGTTCACCGGTCGGGTTCCACTTGTACTGACGCGCAAGACCGGGGCCGTCATAGGAGCGCACGTATTCCAGCAGGTCCGGACGGGTCAGCTTGCCGCCGTCGATGCCCTTGGCCAAGATCGTGGTCAGATCGTAGCCCTCGACCGAGTACACGCCCGGCTCGGCGCCATTGAGTGCCTTGTAGTCCGCGGTGAACTTATCCGGCGCCGGACCACACGGGCAGGACAGCACCGCACCCTTGGCCGAGCTACCGGCCTGGGCGACGAACTGCGGATCGTTGGTGCCGTCGGCGGAGACGAAGACCGCCTTGACGCCACCGGACTTCAGCTGCTGGGCCAGCGGGGCGCCCTCGGAGTAGTAGCCGGAGTAGAAGACGGCGTCCGGCGCGGCGCTCGCGATCTTGGTGACCGTGGCGGAGAAGTCCTTGTCGCCCTTCTTGATGCTGGCGTTGCAGGACGCGTCGTTGGCCGAACCGAGGCCCTCGATGATCGTCTTGGCCAGACCGGTGCCGTAGTCGGTGTTGTCCTGGATGACGCAGACCTTCTTGTAGCCCGCGGTGTTGACCAGGTACTTGCCGACCGACGGACCCTGCACGCCGTCATTGGCCAGGCCGCGGAAGAAGCTGGTCCAACCGTTCTGGGTCAGCGTCTCATTGGTGGCCGAGGCGGTCGTCGAGACCAGGCCGGCGTCGCTGAGGATCTTGCCGGTCGCCTTGGTCTCACCGGAGAACGCCGGACCGACCAGGCCGATGATCGACTTGTCGTTGACGATCTGCGGGATGACCTGGGTGGCCTTCTGCGGGTCGCCCTCGGTGTCGAACTGCTTGAGCTCGATCTTGCAGCCCGGGTTGGCCTTGTTGTGCTTGTCCAGTGCAAGCTTCACGCCGTCGACGATATTGATGCCGAGGGCCGCGTCCGGACCGGTGAGCGCACCCGCCATGGCGATCGCGGTGCCCGCGGGGCAGGTGGCCTTACCGTCGCCTGCGGGGTCGGCGGCCGAGGCGCTGTCCGACTTCGGCACCTGCTTGCCGTTGGCGTCGATCTGCATGACCGGCTGGATCGTCAGACCGCCCGCGCCACTGGTGCCGGAGGTGCCCGAACCACCGTCGGTCGATTTATCGCTACACCCTGTCAGCACGAGCGCGGCGGCGGCACCGATGGCCAATGCACCCCGCATCGAACGACTGCGCCATGTCGAACTAAGCACGTTTCACCTCTACGTCCTGTGCTCCCCCGGGCTCTCCTCCGAGGAGGCCGACCACGTCAGCCCGGTCAGAACATAGCGTTGGTACGTTAGCTCCGCATCACATTCGGATCATCCGATCGACTTCGTTTCGAATTTTTCATCGCGATCGGGTTTCCGGAAAGTAAAATTTCCGGCGTTGTACCGCCGAGGCGCAAGGACGGGCCTACTTCGGGGCCAGATTTTCCAGCACGACCTCGGCTACCGCCTTCATGGTAGTGCGGCGGTCCATCGCCGTACGCTGAATCCACTTGAATGCCTGCGGCTCCGATAATCCCTGGGTCTGCATGAGCACGCCCTTGGCCCGCTCGACCAGCTTGCGCGTCTCGAGGCGGTCGGCCAGATTGGCGACCTCGCTCTCCAGCGCGGTGATCTCATGGAAGCGGCTGGCCGCCAATTCGATGGCAGGCACCAGATCCGACTTCGTGAACGGCTTGACCAGATACGCCATCGCACCGGCGTCGCGGGCCCGCTCGACCAGATCGCGCTGACTGAATGCGGTCAAAATCACAACCGGCGCAACGCGTTTCGACGCGATCTCGGCCGCGGCATCGATACCGTCGCGGCGCGGCATCTTCACATCCATGATGACCAGATCCGGCCGATGCTCCACCGCCAGATCCACCGCCTGCTGGCCGTCGCCCGCCTCACCGACAACCTGATAGCCCTCTTCGGTCAGCATCTCCACCAGATCCATGCGGATGAGCGCTTCGTCTTCCGCGACGACGACCCGCTTCGCCCCGGCGTCCCGCTTCGTGCCGGCGCCCCCTGCTGTGTTGCTCATAGGTAGACCCCTCTGGTTCCGATGCCGTGTCCCCGACACGCGAACGAGTGGCCGCGGTCCGGGCACCGGTCCAACGCCCACTATCGCCGTCGAGTGATGTAAAGAGTACCTTTCAGTTCCACATACAACCCATATACCCTGCGCAAACCGGGCGTCGATCACTTCTGACCCAGCCCATTCGTGATTTTCGACAGTGACCCGCTATGCTTTTCCACCGGTGCGCCGATTTGGCGGAACTGGCAGACGCGACGGTCTCAAAAACCGTTGTCCGAAAGGACGTGTGGGTTCGAGTCCCACAATCGGCACCAGCTGGTATGCGGCCCATGCTCTTGGAGAGCATGGGCCGTCTTACTGAGGTCCGCCCGGGCGGCGATCGAACTAGGGCGCGGGCTGTCTCGTAGTTCGGGCGTAGGGTTTGCAGTGGGCGGCCCGATGCGGAGGTGCCTCGATGCGGGTGAACAGGACCACTGTCGATCTGTCCGGGTATCCGGATCTGGTCGTCATCTATCTCGGGATGCGCGTGCGCAAGCCTCGCGGGATCCTGCGATTGCTCGGTCTGGGCCCGAAACTGTATCGGTCGCACAAGGATCGGCCGGACGGGCTGCTGTTGCACGAGGACGTGATCTGGGCGCTGTTTCCGCCGCATTGGGGAGCGCGGCAGTATTGGCGGGATCTGGATTCACTGGAACGGTGGACACGCTCTGCGCCGCATCGGGATTGGTGGCAGAAGTTCCTGCGCGACTCCGGCGGGACCGGGTTCTGGCACGAGGCCTACTTCATGCGCGGCGGTATCGACGCGATGTACGACGATATGGAAGGCGCCTCCGGCCTGCCGCGGTTCGCACCCGTCGTGGCTTCGCGCGGCCGGATGTTCACGACCCGGGGGCGGGTGCACGGGGAAGCGGACAAGACGGCGCCGGTCGTCGCCGAATCCACTTACTACCGTGGGGAGTCCGAGTAAATCCGATCCCCAACCGTGGCAATACTGTGATGGTTGAAACCGCGCGCGCCGGGTACTTTCAGCAGGACGCCCAGACCTCGATTACCGATCGACCACCTAGCGGCAACGCGTATCGAGCGTCTATCCGAATACCGGGGCGTACTTCGTGTACGGCACTTGACCAGCAGATGAATATATGTTCCGCGGGCTGTGATTCGATCTCGACAGCCTTCTGGTCGGCCCGTGCTCGGCCTACCGTATCCGCATGCACGTCCTGTTCGTCTGCAACGGCAATGTCTGCCGTTCGGTAATCGCCGAGCGGCTAACCCGCGCCGTAGCGGTCGAATACAACCTGCCCGGGCTCACCGCGGAGAGTGCGGGAACCCGTGCGCTGGTTGGCTTTCCGATCGAACCGCTCGCCGCGCGGACGATCGAGGGGCTCGGCGCGGGCGCCGACCATTTCCGGGCACGCAAACTCAAGCCGGAGCTGATCGACCGCGCGGATCTGGTGCTCGCCATGACCGAGCAGATCCGGGATCAGGCGGCGCAGATGGCGTTCGGCGCCGGATCGCGCACCTTCACCCTCTTGGAGGCGCATCGCATCGCCAAGGTCACCGGCGCCGAGACGATCGCCGATCTGGACAGCGCCCGCCACGACCTCGCACTCGTCGGCCGGGAGAATATCGCCGACCCGGTCGGACTGTCGGAGGCCGCGTTCTGCGAGGTGGGCGACCGCATCGCCGAGGCATTGGTGCCACTGCTGCTGGCGTTGGCGCCGCACGAGCAGCAAAGGCCGGACGAGGACGAACGCCCCGGCCTCGTGGTGGCCCCCGGAGCGCGTCCCGCGCCGCTGGCCGCCTTCCTTGCCGCCCAGCGGATCCGGTGACACGCAGGGCCCGGTGTCCAATTAGCGGGTAAAGGGATTACACTCGCGCGCGGAATAACTTCCGCCGTTGATGGTTCGACACACGACAGGAATCAGACATGCCGAAACGAATTTCGGATGTTTCGCTCCATGTTTATGTGACACCGGAAACCCTCGATCGCGTCGTCGATTCGGTGCGGGAGGTGGTGGACGACCACCTCCAGGACCGCGATGTCTTCGCCTGGCGCTTCACACTGCCGGTCGAGCCCGACGCACCGGAACACCTACTACTCGAAACCCAGTGGCGGGTAGAGCATCCCGGCCAAGAACAGGGCGCCAGACGCACCTACGAGATCGCACTCAGCCTGGTCGGTGCGCCGCGCGATCTGACCACACCGAGCCTGAGCGCGCTGGAGAAGCGCCTGATGTTGGAAACCGCAAGCTGCCCAATGGATCCGGAGATCCCGCGGACCATCAGAGTGCAGCGCCGCGACAGCTTCGACTTCGAAACCGAGCGCGAATCCCTATGATTTGCGCTCGGTTTCGCAGTATCAGCGCCGCGCCGGGAAGTGGCGGATAATGCCTTCCTGGACCGTGGTGGCGAGCAATTCGCCGCTGCGGGAGAAGAATCGGCCCGTGGCCAGGCCACGCGAACCAGCGGCCACCGGGGATTCGGTGGCGTAGAGCGCCCAATCGTCGAAGCGGAACGGGCGGTGGAACCAGATCGAATGGTTGATCGTCGCGGCCACGATGCGGTCCAGACCCCAGGAAAGGCCGTGCGTGGTGATGATCGAATCGAGCACCGTGGTGTCGGACGAATAGCCAAGCGTCGCAACGTGAATCAGCGGATCGTCGGGCAGCCTGCCATCGGCCCGCATCCACACGCGGTTGTGATTGAGCCGCTCCCCCGTGCCCTTCAGGATCCAGGCCGGATCATTGGTGTAGCGCATATCGATCGGGTGCGGCGCCTTGACGAACATCTCCAGCTTGTCTTCCAAGCCTGCGAAGCTCTCCTCGACGCGCGGCAGCGTCTCCGGATCCGGTACCTCCGGCTGGGCGTGCGCGTGCTCGAGCCCCTTGCCCCAATCCTGGAACGCGGCGAGCATGACGAACAGCTCCTGACCGTCCTGGGTCGCGGTGACCGTGCGGTTGGCCAGCGAGCGCCCGTCGCGGTGGCGGTCGACCTGATATTCGATCGGCTTCTTCACATCGCCACCACGCACGAAATGCGCGTTGACGGCGTGCAACGGACGGTCGCCATCGACCGTCCGTCCCGCCGCCATGATCGCCTGCGAAACCAGCTGACCGCCGAACGTACGGCTCCAGACCTTCTCCGGATGCTGGCCGACGAAGACATCCTCGTCGACCTGTTCCAGATCGAGCAGTCCGAGCAGCACGCCGAGGTCGGTATCCGCTGCGGCCCGAAGACCGACAGCACCACCTAGCGAAGCACTCACGGCTAATGGTCCTCCTCACCGATACGGTGCACATGGATCAGATTGGTGGAGCCGACAGTACCGGGCGGGGAGCCTGCCACGATTACCACCAGATCACCTTTTTGGTATCGCTCCATGGACAGAAGTGCTACATCCACCTGGTGGATCATCGCATCGGTGCTGTTCACCGTCGGGACGATGAAGGTTTCGGTGCCCCAGGTGAGCGACAGCTGGCTGCGCACTTCGGGAAGGGGGGTGAACGCCAGCAACGGCAGCGGGGTGTGCAGACGCGCCAGCCGGCGAACCGTATCGCCGGACTGGGTGAAGGCGACCAGCGCCTTGGCATTGAGCCGCTCGCCGATATCGCGGGCGGCGTAGGAGATCACACCGCGCTTGGTGCGCGGCACGTGAGTCAGCGGCGGCACCCGGGTGGATTCGGTCTCCACCGCATGCACGATGCGTGCCATGGTGCGAACCGTCTCGATCGGATACGCGCCGACCGAGGTCTCACCCGACAGCATCACCGCATCGGCGCCGTCGAGCACCGCATTGGCCACATCGGAGGCCTCGGCGCGGGTCGGGCGGGAGTTCTCGATCATCGACTCCAGCATCTGGGTCGCTACGATGACCGGCTTGGCATTCTCGCGAGCCATCTGGATGGCCCGCTTCTGCACGATCGGCACCTGCTCGAGCGGCAGTTCGACGCCGAGGTCACCGCGGGCGACCATGACCGCGTCGAAGGCCAGCACGATGGCCTCGAGATTGTCGATGGCCTCGGGCTTCTCCAACTTGCCGATCACCGGAACGCGGCGGCCGACCCGGTCCATCACGTCGTGCACCAGCTCGACATCCGAGGGTGAACGCACGAAGGACAGCGCGATGAAGTCCACGCCGAGCTTGAGCGCGAATTCGAGGTCGTCGATGTCCTTCTCCGACAGCGCGGGCACGGAGACGTCCATACCCGGCAGCGAGACACCTTTGTTGTTGCTGACCGGTCCGCCCTCGGTCACCCGGCAGACGACATCGTTGCCCTCGACCCGAGTGACCGTGACGCCGACCTTGCCGTCGTCGATGAGCAGGCGGTCGCCCGGTTTAGCGTCCTTGGCCAGCTCTTTGTAGGTAGTGGAGACGCGATCGTGGGTGCCATCGATCTCGTCGACGGTTATGCGGACCTCTTCACCGTTGGCCCATACGGTCTTGCCCTCTGTGAAGCGGCCCAGCCGGATCTTCGGTCCCTGCAGGTCGGCGAGAATGCCGACCGCCCGGCCGACATGGTCCGAGGCCTGCCGCACCTTCTTGTAGTTCTCGGCATGGTCGGAGTGCTCGCCATGGCTGAAATTCAGCCGCGCCACATCCATGCCGCTCTCGACGAGTTCCCGAATACGTTCCTCGGTAGCGGTCGCTGGGCCGAGAGTGCACACAATCTTCGTCCGTCGCATCACGAGTAGAGCCTAGTCCCGTGTAGTGCCCCTAGCCTGCTGTGGCCTCGGTGAAAGCTAGGTGAAAAATATGTACGAAGGCTTAGCGGAAAGTACAAACGGGCCTCGTCAGCGGGCGACATGGCGGGACAGCCGAGTTTCCAGACGGGTCTGGCCGAAGCCGAGGACCAGACAGATCGCCCAGTAATACAACGCGGCGACGCCGTACAGGGCGAAGAAGTCGAAGGTCGGTGCGGCGGCAAGCTGCGCGGTGCGCAGGAGTTCGGTCACCAGAATGGTCGAGGCCAGCGAGGTGTCCTTCACCAGAGAGATGAGGGTGTTGGACAGCGGCGGCACCGCGATGCGCGCGGCCTGCGGCAGGATGATCAGCCGCAACTCCTGCGCATACGACATGCCGAGCGCCTTGGCCGCCTCCCACTGCCCTTCCGCGACGCTCAGGATGGCGGCGCGCACCACCTCGGCGGCGTAACCGCCGACATTGAGGCTGAAGGCGATCACCGCCGCCGGGAACGGGTCGATGACGATATCGAACTGCGGCAGCGCATAGAACACGATGAACAGCTGCACCAGCAGCGGCGTGCCCCGAATGATCGAGATGTAGAACCTGGCGGGCGCCGAGAGGAACCACAGCGGTGACATCCGCGCCAGCGCCACGAACAACGCGATGACCAGACCGATGACGAAGCTGATGGCGGTGAGCGGGATGGTCTTGTCGATCGTGGCCTGCAGCATCGGCCACAGGTTGTGCCAGATCAGCTCCCTGGTTGCGGGATCCACGGACGGCTATTTGCTGACGTCGGTGCCGAAGTACTTTTCCGAGATCTTGGCCAGCGTGCCGTCCGCGCGCAACTGGTCCAGCGCGGTGTTCACCTGGCCGATCAGCGCGTCGTCCTTGCGGGCGGCGAACGCCTGGTTGCTGACCTCACCGGCCTTGGCGGCGATCTTGACGCCGGTGGCGCCGTTCTTCTTGATGTAGTCGAGCGCGACCAGGCTGTCGTTGACGGTCGCGTCGACGCGGCCGGTCTTCAGCAACTGGACCGCCTGCACGAAGCCCTCAACCGCCTCGACCTTCGCACCCGCGCCCTGGGCGACCTTGGCCCAGTTACTGGTCGCCGACTGCGCGCTGGTCTTGCCGTTCAGGTCCGCGAGCGAAGTGATGTTGTTGCTGTCCGCGCGGGTGAGGATCACGCCCTCGGAGGTGGTGTAGGACTGCGACAGGGCGTACTTGGCCTTGCGCTCGTCGGTGATCGACACCTGGTTGGCGACCAGGTCGAAGCGCTTGGACTCGAGACCGGCGAAGATCGCGTCCCACGGCGTCTGCACGAACTCGATCTTCTTGCCGATCTTGTCCCCGACCGCCTGGATCACCTCGATGTCGTAGCCGGTGAGCTTGCCGTCGGAGCCCTGATAGCTGAAGGGCGAGTAGGTGCCTTCGGTGCCGACCTTCAGCACGTTCGGATCGCTGCTGCTGCCGCAGGCGGTGAGCCCGGTGGCTGCGACGATGGCGAGCATGGCGGCGGCGAATAGCTTGCGGCGCACGGAAGTCCCTCTCTCGACACAAAAACCCGGCTCAGGCTACGCCAGGAAGATACCGACCGACAGTATTGCGATCACGGTGCGCCGAATCCTCGCACAGCCTGCCGAAAATGGCGACGGGCCCCGTCACATCGTCATCCGATGCGACGGGGCCCGTCGGTAGATTGTTCGCGGCGGTCAGTCGCGCAATGGCCGCCCGAGGCTGTCGGGCACCTTGCCGGTCAGCATCATGATGCCGTCGATCAGCGGCCAGATGCCACCGAAACCACAGGTCAACCAGGTGACCGCAATCTGAGCGATCGCGATGCCGGTGTGGCCGGTGTAGAAACGGCCGATACCGAAGCCGCCGAGGAAGATCTGTAACAGACCCGCGGTCAGCTTCTGCTTATCCGAGAACGGCACGCCGAACGGATCGCGACCATAGGGCGCTTCCGGATCGTTCGGGTTGTAGCCGCCGCCCTGGTACGGCGCGGGCGGGTAGCCGCCCGGCTGCTGACCGTAGGGATCGGGCTGGCCGTACTGCGGCTGACCGTACTGCGGCTGACCGTACTGCGGCGGCTGCTGATTGTACGGATCCGACGGGTACTGCTGCCCCGGTGCATCGGGCTGCTTGTTCAGGTCCGGCCCCGTCCCGGGCGGACCGTACTGGGGGCCGCCGAAGCCTGGCTGATTCTGGTAGGGGTCGGTCACTAAATGTCCTCCATCATTCGTGCATTTCGACGGGCGCTCACCCGCCTCCCCGCGTATTTTTGCCGGGCAATTGGGCGCCCGAAGGTATCGTCGCGGACACGCGTTCACGTGTCTACTCGGTGCACCGACGGGTGGCCCAAGTCGTTATGGGATCAGCCGTCCTTTTTCGAGGTATCGACCTTGCCCTGCTCGGCGTCCGAGGTTTCGGACTCCGTTGAGTTATCGCCGGCGGAATCCGGTTCGTTGCCGGAGTTCTCCGATTTTGTCGGATCCGAGATCTCGGCACTGTGCTTCGGCGGCGCTGCTTCGGCCACCGCGGCCGCCTTCGACGCGGCCTCGGATTCGGCGCCCGCCGCCCGGAGGGCCCCGATCTGCCACGGCCACGGCCGCGAGACCGTCGACGGTTGCAGTTGATCGGCGGTCTCCCTGCCCTTGGTCGCGAAGACGAAATAGGCGACGGCGGCGAGGAATACGAGTGCCGAGGTGAACGAGTTGATGCGGATACCCGCGATCTTGGTCGCCTCGTCGTCACGCAGCAGTTCGACGAAGAATCGGCCGAGGCAGTACCCGGCGACGTAGAGCGCGAACAGGCGGCCGTGCCCGATGCGGTAGCGCTTGTCGATCTGTACCAGCAGCACCACGATCAGCAGGTTCCAGATCATCTCGTACAGGAAGGTCGGCTGCACGACCTTGTCGACGATGCCCGTGGAGGCGCCGTTCATCATGTCGAGCTTGCCCTGATCGTCGAAGCGCAGGTAGATCTCCAGACCCCACGGCAGATCGGTCTTGCGGCCGTAGAGCTCCTGGTTGAAGTAATTGCCGAGCCGGCCGATGGCCTGGGCCAGCAGAATCGGCGGCGCGATCGCATCGCCCAATGCAGGCAATGGAATTCGGTAGACCCGGCAGCCGATCCAGGCGCCGACACCGCCGAGGAAGACCGCACCCCAGATGCCGAGGCCACCCTGGTAGATCTTCAGCGCATCGATCGGATGACCGTCGGCGCCGAAATACTTCTGCCAGTCGGTGGCAACGTGATACAGCCGCCCGCCGACCAGACCGAATGGCACCGCGAACATCGCGACATCGAGAATCGCGCCCTTCTGCCCGCCGCGTGCCTGCCAGCGCCGCTCACCCCACCAGATGGCGACGACGATGCCGGCGATGATGCACAGGGCGTAGGCCCGTAGCGGGAATGGACCGATATGCCAAACGCCCTGGGACGGGCTAGGAATGTAGGCCAGCACATCAGCGGTGACGGCACCGTTGCTCAGGACGCTGTCTGCGAGGACTCGTAAGGTCACGGCCCCAACCGTAGCGGAGCACGGCCACATCGCGAGATTCGCGGTCGGCGTGCCCTCTTGCGGCGCCTAGGAGGCGACGGTCGCGGAACGAACACCCTCGGCCAGTTCGGCCGTGAGGGTGCGTACCGCGTCGAGTCCCTGGGCCGCGGCTGTCACGAGTGCCGAGCCGACGATGACTCCGTCTGCGTAGGAGGCGATTTCGGCCGCCTGCACACCGTTGCGCACGCCGAGGCCGACACCGATCGGGATATCGGAGTGGGCGCGGATGCGCGCACACAGTGCCGGAGCCGCGGACGAGACCACATCTCGGGCGCCGGTGACACCCATGGTCGAGGCCGCGTAGACGAAGCCGCGGCTGGCCTCCAGCGTCTTGACCAGACGCTCCTCGGTGGACGACGGCGCGACCAGGAAGATGCGGTCCAGATCGTGTGCGGCCGAGGCGGCGAACCAGCTGTCGGCCTCTTCCGGGATGAGGTTGGGGGTGATGATGCCGGACCCGCCCGCGGCGGCCAGATCGCGCGAGAAACGGTCGACGCCGTACTGCAGCACCGGATTCCAGTAACTCATCACGACGGCCTTACCGCCCGCCGCGGTGATTGCCTCGACCACCGAGAACACGTCGCGCACCCGGACACCGCCGCGCAGCGCCTGATCGGCGGCGGCCTGGATGGTCGGTCCGTCCATCACCGGATCGGAGTAGGCGACGCCGACTTCGACAATGTCGCAACCGGATTCGACCATGGTGCGGCACACCTCGATCGAACCGGCCAGATCCGGATAGCCCGCGGGCAGGTAGCCGATCAGCGCGGCGCGGCCCTCCGCGCGACAGGCGGCGAAGGTGGTCGCAAGGCAGGACTGCTGACTCACTGGTGGCTCTCCTTGTCAGCGGCGTGGTCGTCGAACAGGCCGAACCATCGTGCCGCCGTGTCCATATCCTTGTCGCCGCGCCCGGACAGGTTCACCAGGATGATCGCGCCCTTACCGAGTTCCTTGCCCAGTTTCATCGCACCGGCCACCGCATGCGCGGATTCGATCGCCGGGATGATGCCCTCGGCGCGGCTGAGCAGCAGCAGCGCGTCCATTGCCTCGACATCGGTGATCGGCTGGTATTCGGCGCGACCGATGTCCTTGAGGTAGGCGTGTTCCGGACCGACGCCCGGATAGTCCAAACCGGCCGAGATCGAATGCGATTCGATGGTCTGGCCGTCCTCGTCCTGCAGCAGATACGAGTACGCGCCCTGGAACGCGCCGGGGGTGCCACCGGTGAAAGTCGCGGCGTGTCTTCCGGTTTCGACGCCGTCACCGGCCGCCTCGTAACCGATCAGCCGCACGCCGGGATCGTCGATGAAGGGATGGAAGATGCCGATGGCGTTGGAGCCGCCGCCGACGCAGGCCGTGACCGCATCGGGCAGCCGCCCGGTGAGCGCCTGCACCTGGGCGCGGGCCTCCAGCCCGACGATGCGCTGGAGATCGCGCACCATCATCGGGAACGGATGCGGGCCCGCGGCGGTACCGAAGCAGTAATAGGTCGCGTCGGCATTGGTGACCCAGTCGCGCAGCGCCTCGTTGATCGCGTCCTTGAGGGTCTGCGAACCGGTCCGCACCGAGATCACCTCGGCGCCGAGCAGCCGCATGCGGGCCACATTCAGCGCTTGGCGGGCGGTATCGACCGCACCCATATAGACGACGCATTCGAGGCCGAGCAGTGCGCATGCCGTCGCGGTGGCGACGCCGTGCTGACCTGCGCCGGTCTCCGCGATGACCCGGGACTTGCCCATGCGCTGGGCGAGCAATGCCTGGCCGAGCACGTTATTGATCTTGTGCGAACCGGTGTGGTTCAGATCCTCGCGCTTGAGAATGATGCGCGCACCACCGGCGTGCTCGGCGAGCCGCCGGCATTCGAAGATCGGCGACGGGCGACCGGTGTAGTCGCGCTGCAGCCGGTCCAGTTCGTCCAGGAAGGCAGGATCGAGGCGACACTTCTCGTACTCGGCGGTGACCTCCTCGATCACCGCCATCAGCGCCTCGGGCACATGCCTGCCGCCGTAGACGCCGAAGTGGCCGCCCGGATCCGGCTCGTGGTCGCTGCGCTCGTGGATACCGTCGGAAGCCTTGGGCAGTGTCGCCACCGTCGTCACCGACCCCGCCGCGCGGGCTTCGGGCAGGACGGATGGGTGCCCGCGGTCACCAGTTCGGAGACGGCCGCGCGCGGGTCGCCACTGGTGACCAGCCCCTCGCCGACGAGCACGGCATCCGCGCCGGCACCGGCATAGGCCAGCAGATCTGCGGTGCCGCGGATACCGGATTCGGCGATGCGGATGACCTCGGTGGGCAGGCCGGGCGCGATGCGCGCGAAGACATCGCGATCGACTTCGAGGGTCTTGAGGTTGCGGGCGTTCACGCCGATGACGGAGGCGCCGGCTTCGAGGGCGCGGTCGGCCTCTTCCTCGGTATGCACCTCGACCAGGGCGGTCATGCCGAGCGATTCGGTGCGGTCGATCAGCGAGCTCAGCACGTCCTGTTCCAGGGCGGCCACGATGAGCAGGATGACGTCGGCGCCGTGCGCACGGGCCTCGTGGATCTGGTAGGGCCCGACGACGAAATCCTTGCGCAGGATCGGGATGTGCACAGTGGCGCGGACCGCGTCCAGATCGTCGAGCGACCCGTGGAAGCGACGGCCCTCGGTGAGCACGCTGATGATGCGCGCTCCGCCGTCCTCGTAGGACTTGGCCAGACTCGCCGGGTCCGGGATATCCGCGAGTTCCCCCTTGGAGGGGCTGGCCCGCTTGACCTCGGCAATGACGCCGATGCCGTCTTCGAGGAGCGCGGCGCGGGCGTCCAGCGGCGCGGGAACCGCGGCCGCGGCCGCCTTGATCGCCTGGAAGTCCAGAAGGGCTTCCCGAGCGGCCACATCCGCGCGGACCCCGTCGAGAATCGAGTCGAGTACCGTCATCTGGCTCGAATCCTTTCTGGGGAGACGGACTTGCTGCCTGAGAATCCCCCCAGGCGCTGTCTCACCGATGCTGACAAAGAATAAATGGCTGCTTGTGGCGCAACTGCGCCGGGGTTTGTAGTCACCTGCTCAGACACCTCGATGCCCTTGTTTCCCCTGATCATGATCGGCGGAATCGTCGGCC
Source organism: Nocardia sp. NPDC102475 (assembly GCF_055584605.1). Classification (NCBI taxonomy): domain Bacteria; kingdom Bacillati; phylum Actinomycetota; class Actinomycetes; order Mycobacteriales; family Nocardiaceae; genus Nocardia; species Nocardia sp. NPDC102475. Next base: position 42,341 of record NZ_JBVJLS010000043.1, read on the forward strand.
GCCGGAGCGGGCCGACTCGCTTCCTCGGTCGGGTCGGTCCCCGCGTCCAGCGCATCCCAGAGCACGCGCTCGGAGAGCTGACCCGTATCGCCGGCCGCCTCGTCGGTGCGCTGACGCGTCACCTGTTCGGTGGCGGCAGCCCTGCGGAAGACCGGATTGTCGTACTTGCCGGACAGGCGGCCGGCGTCCTCGGGCATCCGGGCCAGCAGGACACCGGCCACGAAGGCCGCCAGCGCTCCCAGCAGCGAAAGTACTGCCGGGAACTGGGAAGTGACCACCTCGGTGACCGTTGCGCGGCCGGGCAGCTCCGCCAGGGTGGCGGCACGGGCCGCGGTCGCGCCGGATCTGGTCAGCAGAGCGAAGGCCGGAACGGCCGTCACCGCGGCGACCAAACCGATCAGGACGCCGAACATGCGTCGCAGCCAACCGCGAGTCGCCAGCACCGCGGCGATGGCGGCCAGCAGCACCAGGGCCAACGGAGTGAGCGCACCGAACCAGACACCGCCGTTCAGTTTGTCGGTGCGCGGTTCGGTCAGGCCGTCGGTGGACGAGACAGTCACCCACGTCATCCGGGAGGAGCCCCACAGCGCCGCAGCGGCGACGGCGAGCAGGACGATGGCGCCGACCGGATACCTACGCTTCGGGGTCTGTGTGTCCGCTGGCGTGGTCGGATCGGTATCGGCGGGTTCCGAATCGGTCATTCCACGCCGCCGTCCGCAGGTGCGCTATACGCACGAACGGTTTTCGCGGCCGCCACCGCCCGCAACACCGCCATTGCCTTGTTGCGGGATTCGACATCCTCGTAGTCCGGATCCGAATCCGCGACGATACCGGCACCCGCCTGCACATACGCGGTGCCGTCCTTCAGCAGTGCGGTGCGGATGGCGATCGCGGTATCCGCATCACCTGCGAAGTCGAGATAGCCGACGACACCGCCGTAGACGCCGCGGCGGGTGGGCTCGAGTTCCTCGATGAGTTCCATCGCGCGCACCTTCGGCGCACCGGACAGCGTGCCCGCGGGGAAGCAGGCATTGACCGCGTCCAGCGCGATCTTGCCCGGTGCGAGGCGGCCGGAGACCGTCGAGACCAGATGCATGACGTGGCTGTAGCGCTCGATATGCCGATACTCGGTGACCCGCACCGTCCCCGGCTGGCAGACCCGGCCCAGATCGTTGCGGCCGAGGTCGACGAGCATCAGATGCTCGGCGTTCTCCTTCTCGTCGGCCAGCAGCCCCTTCTCCAGCAGCAGATCGTCTTCCTCGGTGGCGCCGCGCCACCGGGTGCCCGCGATCGGATGTGTCGTCGCCACACCCTCCTTCACGGTCACCAGCGATTCCGGGCTGGAGCCGACGATGGAGAATGCCGTGCCGCCGTCGCCGTCCGGGATGTGGATCAGGTACATGTACGGGCTCGGATTGGAGGCGCGCAGCATCCGGTAGAGGTCCAAAGGCGCGCCGTCGTAATCCATTTCGAAACGCTGCGAGAGCACCACCTGGAAGGCCTCGCCCGCCTCGATCTCCTTGACCAGGCGGCGCACGCCTGCACCGAATTCTTCGGTGGTACGGCGGCGGATGTACTCCGGGTCGGGCTGATCGAAGACCGACACCGTCGACTCCGAGGAGGCGGCCAGCGCGGCGGTCATCCGGTCCAGCCGGGCCACCGCATCGTCATAGGCCTCGTCGACCCGTTCGGCGGTGCCGTTCCAGTTGACCGCATTGGCGATGAGCGTGATCGCACCCTCGTGGTGATCGAAGGCCGCGAGATCGGTGGCGAGCATCAGCACCATCTCGGGCAGCCGCAGATCGTCGGCGGCGAGGGTGGGCAGCCGCTCGATCCGGCGCACCGCGTCGTAGCCGAGATAGCCGACCATGCCGCCGGTCAGCGGGGGCAAGCCGGGCAACCGCTCAGTCTGCAGCAACTGCAGGGTTTCGCGCAGCGCAACCAGCGGATCGCCACCGGAGGGCGCGTCCACCGGGGTGTGCCCGAGCCAGGCCGCTTCACCGTCGACAACCGTCAGCGCGGACGGGCTGCCCGCGCCGATGAACGACCAGCGCGACCAGGACCGCCCGGTTTCTGCGGACTCGAACAGGAAGGTACCGGCCCGATCGGCGGCCAACTTGCGGTACGCCGACAGCGGAGTTTCGGAGTCCGCCAGCACCTTTCGGGTCACGGGGACCACCCGATGCTCCGCGGCCAGTTGGTGGAACTGTTCGCGGGTCGTGGTGGTGGGAGTGGACGCGCCAGGCATGTGTCCATCATCCCAGGCGGCACCGACAGCCTTGTCGGCGCGTCCCATCCTCCTGAACCGACTGTCCGGTTCCGATGTGCTGCGGGCGCTGGTGACAGCCGTCACTACACTCGCCCCGTTCGATCTCATACGCGGTATCCATTTCGGGAGGAGACAACTGATGTACCCCTCGCAACCTGGTGCGCCGGACGGGCGGCGCGCCGCCGGCTCCGGCCTGCTCGGTCAACCCCCGCGGATGGTCGGCCTGCATTCGATGGGCGGATCACCGAGTTCCAACCAAGTCAACGCCCTAGCCTCCTTCGTCACCTACGTGAAGGCGCTGGAAGCCCTGGACAAGCACCACTTTCCGGATGAATACGCCACCCACAGCGACCGGATCAGGGAACTCAGGCCGCTCCTGCGCGCGCACGGAATTCTCGATGTCATGGAGATCAAAAATCCCGAGGTCGCCGCTCTCATCGGCGCTTAGTCGCGATAAGAACCCGTCATTCCGGTCTCCGGCGTGACCGGAACCGAGCGCGGGGGCGGCAAACCGACCTCGCGCCCGGTACTGTCCCCACTATGCAGACAGGTCAGCTCGCTCCCGAATTCGAGCTTCCCGATCAATCCGGCACCCCGCGTTCGCTCGATGCGCTGCTCGCGAACGGTCCGCTGGTGCTGTTCTTCTACCCCGCCGCGAATACGCCGATCTGCACGGCGGAGGCGTGCCACTTCCGCGATCTGTCCGCCGAATTCACGGCGCTGGGCGCATCGTGCGTCGGCATCAGCACCGACGGCGTCGATACCCAGGCCGGATTCGCCTCCAAGCAGAACCTCGGATACCCCTTGCTATCCGATGCCGACGGCAAGGTCGCCTCGGCGTTCGGGGTGAAGCGCGGGCTGCTCGGCAAGCTCGCACCGGTCAAGCGGCAGACTTTCGTGATCGACCGGGATCGCAAGGTCGCCAAGGTGATCACCGGCGAGTTGCGGTCCGATGTACACGCGGACGAGGCGCTGAAGTTCCTGCGCGAGCGCGCTCTGCAGTAGCCCTGTTCGCGAACGCGCGGTAACCACCGCGGAAAACGCCAGGTCTATCGCCGTTGATCTCCTGGTTGCCCGGCATACGCTGGTTTCATGACTTCGAGCGAGGTTCGGCCGGACGGGCAGAAATCCACGCTGGCCACGTGGCGCACCCGGATCATCGGCGCACTGGCGGTCATCGCTGCACTGATCATCGCCTACTTCATTCTGGCGGCGTTCATTCCACGCTGGTGGGCGCAGCGCATCGCCGAGCTGGTGAGCGGCAGTTTCAGCAAGGGCATCGGGTGGGGGCTCGTGTACGGCTTGCTCGGCACCGCCATCCCGCTGTTCCTGCTGTTGTTCGCTGCACTGATCTGGAAGCGGCGAGCCGGAAAATTCATCGCGGGTGCTGCCGCGTTGCTTGCGGTGATCATCGCGATTCCGAATCTGATGACACTGTCGATCGTGCTCGGCGGAAGTAGCGCCGCTCATGCCGGCCAACGAATTCTGGACGTCGACGCACCCGCATTCCGTGGCGCGTCACTGGTCGGCGCCATCGTGGCGGTCGCGTTTTTCCTCGCCGCGTCGGCCCTGATCAGCCGTCGATGGTGGCGGCGCAGGCATCCCGGCAAGCAGGCGGCACCGACGCCGCCCGCCGCCACTCCGCAAACGCCGACAGTCACCTAGGACACCTCGCCGACACGCCATCCGGCTCTGTGAGTGACCTCACGTCGCGAACCAAGTCCATGACGGTCGAGCGAAGTCGTGGCAAACTCATTCACGCGAGTGACCGTGAACATGCTTTTCGTTAATCGCTAGGTTCGCTAACAATAAGACGTCACTTGGCTCGAAAGAAGGCACCCAGTGACGAAGTGGCTCAACCCGGACGAACAACGAGCTTGGCGCGCGATCGTAGCGCTGATGACACGTCTACCAGGCGCTTTGGATACCCACCTGCAGCGCGAATCCGGGGTGACGCATTTCGAATACTGGGTGCTCACGCTGTTATCCGAGGAGCCCGGCCACCGGCTGCAGATGAGTGAGCTTGCCCACAAAGCAAATGCATCGCTATCGCGACTCTCCCATGTGGTGTCGAAGCTGGAGCGAATGGGCTGGGCGCAGCGGTCAGCAACCACCGGCCGCCGCGGCGTGCAGGCGGTGCTCACCGACGATGGCTACTCGAAGGTCGTCGAGGCCGCGCCCGGTTATCTGGATGCGGTGCGGCAGTTGGTATTCGATGGTCTCGACGCCGAACAGACTGCGCAACTCGCCGACCTCAGCGAACTGCTCGTCAGGCAGCTGGGCGACACTCTGAGCCAGTCCAACGGCAGGTCGGCGTCGGTCGAGGAGCGCGGCGAGCAGCCGAATTCCTAGCAGATCGGGCTCAGCTGTCGGCGAGCAGCAGGTCGGAGTCGAAGCAGGTGTGCGTGCCGGTGTGGCATGCCGCGCCCTCTTGGTCGACGACGAGCAGGATGGTGTCGCCGTCGCAATCGAGGCGGACCTCGTGCACGTACTGGGTGTGGCCGGAGGTTTCGCCCTTGACCCAGTACTGCTGGCGCGAACGCGAATAGTAGGTCGCCTTGCGGGTTTCCAGCGTGCGGGCCAGCGCTTCATCGTCCATCCAGGCAACCATCAGCACATCGCCGGTGCCGCGCTCCTGCGCGACCGCGGCGACGAGTCCGGCGTCATTGCGCTTGAGCCGGGCGGCGATGGCGGGGTCGAGAGTCATATCACCGTTATACAGGGGGCTCCCCGCCGGAACACATCGTGTAGTGCCGAAACACCACCCGCCGCGGCAGTTCCTACTCCTCCGGCAGCGGAATCAGTTCGAGATGTTCGGCCACAGGCTTTTTGGCGCAGGCGGCCCTGCCGGTGACCAAGTTCACCCCACCGCGGTGGGCAACCAGCCATTTGCCACAGACACAACGCAGATAGCGAACCGAACCATGTGTCGACACCAGCATCGGCGATGACCAAGAGCATGCGGGACACGTGGCGGACATGGTCGCTAAGCCTGGGTAACTGTCGAGCAGATAGCAATCACCGCCCCGGCGTGGCGGCCGAACTCTCCGAAGAAAATTCAAGCCGCGCGAGTGCGATTCAGCTGACCGAGGACCTGCCAGCTACGCCGGCAGTCAGCCTCGGAAACCAAATCAGTCTGGGCCACAACAACATCGGCAGAACCCTCGACCGCACCAGGCATCAGCGTTACGGCACTGAGGGTTTCGCCGCCGAATTCCGCCGGAGGCTGTCGCGTATCTGCTGAGAACCTCGCAGAGGCTCCATACCTTGTGCGAGGCCGTCACTGGTTATGCGTCAGCTTCGTGTGCGCCGGCGCGGGCTAGCGAACGATGATTTGTTCGGCGCGCATGGCGGCTTTTACCTGGGGAATGGTGAGGTCGCCGAAGTGGAAGACGCTGGCGGCCAGGACCGCGTCTGCGCCGGCCTGTACGGCGGGGGCGAAGTGTTCGACGGCGCCCGCGCCGCCGCTGGCGATCACCGGTATCGAGACCGCTTCGCGGACGGCCTTGATCATGGGCAGGTCGAAGCCTGTCTTGGTGCCGTCGGCATCCATCGAGTTGAGCAGGATCTCGCCGACGCCGAGTTCGGCGCCGCGCACGGCCCATTCGATGGCGTCGATTCCGGTGCCGCGCTTGCCGCCGTGTGTGGTGACCTCCCAGCCGGACGGAGTGTCGGGCTGGCCGTCCGGAACGGTACGGGCATCCACCGACAGCACGATGCACTGGGAGCCGAAGCGCTGCGACATTTCCCGCAAAACTTCGGGGCGCGCGATGGCGGCGGTATTCACCGATACCTTGTCCGCGCCCGCGCGCAGCAGCCGGTCGACATCCTCGACCGTGCGCACGCCGCCGCCGACGGTGAGCGGGATGAAGATCTGCTCGGCCGTGCGGGTCACCACATCGATCATGGTGCCGCGGTCGCCGGTGGAGGCGGTGACGTCGAGGAAGGTCAGCTCGTCGGCACCCTGTAGGTCGTAGGCGGCGGCGAGTTCGACGGGATCGCCCGCGTCACGCAGGTTTTCGAAGTTGACGCCCTTGACCACCCGGCCCGCATCGACATCCAGGCACGGAATAACACGTACCGCCAACGTCATCGGCTCACCCTTCTTCGAATCATGCTGTGTCCACCCACCCCGCCGGCTCCGTCGGCTGCCATCCCCTGTCCTTCGTGCGCAGCCTCACGCATCGTCGGCGACCGTGCAAATCATTTCGAGCAGTTCCTGGTGCACCCCCGGCGCGGCAGCCAGCACCGAACCCGAGGTGATGGTCCACGGATCCCCCGCCAGGTCGGTGACCACCCCGCCCGCCGCGCGCACCAGTGCAACGCCCGCGGCGTTGTCCCACGGATGGTGCCCGAAGACGATCGCGCCGCCGAGCACGCCCGATGCGGTGAACGCGAGGTCGATGCCGGTGGAGCCGTGCATGCGCACCCGTGACGACAGCCTGCTCAGCGGACCGAGCAGGTCGAAACGGAACCGGCCGGGAATGCGTCCGGCGGAGTCCACATTGAACGCTCCGAAGCCGATCATCGCCTCGCCGAGCTTCCCGTGCGGCAGGCGCGGCAGCGGTTCGCCGTTGAGCAGCACCGGACCATCGACGGCCGCCGAATAGCGCTGGCCGAGCAGTGGCAGCCAGGTCAGGCCGAGCAGCGGCTCCCCTTCGTGCACCAGTGCCAGCAGCATGCCCGAAAGGGGGTGTCCCGATGAGTAATTGAAGGTGCCGTCGATCGGATCGAGCACCCACGCGGTCCCCGATGTGAGCTGCGGACCGCCGAATTCCTCACCGTGCACCTCGATTCCGGTGCGGTGTTCGAGCTGTGCGGAGATGGTGCGCTCCAACTCCAGGTCGAGTTCGGTCGCGAAGTCGTTGCGGCCCTTGGCCACCGCGCTCGGCGCGCCGACCCCCTCGATGAAACGCGGGCTTGCCGCGTCGAGGATTTCGCTGGCGACGTCGAGCAGGGCCGGTAGTTCGGTATCGAGGCGGTTGGCGGTCATCGAATCGTCAGCGGACCGCGGCCAGCGCCTCGGGCAGCGTGAAGCGGCCCGCATACAGCGCCTTACCGACGATCGAACCCTCGACACCCTCGGGCACCAGTTCGGCGATGGCGATCAGATCCTCGATGGTGGAAACACCGCCGGAGGCGATGACCGGCGCGTCGGTGGCGGCGCAGACCTCGCGCAGCAGATCAAGGTTGGGGCCGGTGAGGGTGCCGTCCTTGGTCACGTCGGTGACCACGTAGCGCGAGCAACCGTCACGCTCGAGGCGTTCGAGCACCTCCCACAGATCACCGCCGTCGCTGACCCAGCCGCGGCCGCGCAGCCGGTGTTCGCCATCGATGATCCGTACATCCAGGCCGACGGCGATGCGCTCACCGTGTTTGGCGATGGCGCGGGCACACCACTGCGGATCCTCCAGCGCGGCGGTACCGAGGTTCACCCGGGCACAGCCGGTACCCAGCGCGGCCTCCAGGGATTCGTCGTCGCGGATGCCGCCGGACAGCTCCACCTTGACATCGAGTTCGCCGACGACCTTGGCCAGCAGTTCACGATTGGAACCACGGCCGAATGCCGCGTCCAGATCGACCAGATGCACCCACTCCGCACCGGCTTCCTGCCAGGCGAGTGCCGCGTCGCGCGGGGAGCCGTAATTGGTTTCGCTGCCCGCCTCCCCCTGAACCAGGCGCACAGCCTCTCCATTGGCGACATCGACAGCAGGTAGCAGCACAAGACTCACGGATGCAGTTTAGTTGCTCGCTCCGCGCGCCCTACCCCCGGCCTGCGGAAATAGGGGCCCGATCACCCTTACACATGATCATCGAGGATCCGGGTGAGCAGCCGGACCAGTTCGCGGCGCTCGGCGGCGGAGAGGGCGGTGAGTAGATCGTTCTGGGCGCCTTCGATTCGTTGGTCCAGTTCGTCCAGGTGGCGGGTGCCCGCCTTGGTGATGGTGACGATATTGCGGCGGCGGTCGCTCGGATCCGGGGTGCGTTCGATCAGGGCGCGCTCGGCCAGATCGTTCAGTGCGGCGACGATATCGCTGCGGTCGATGCGGGTGCGGCGGCCGAGATCGGCCTGACTGGCGGGGCCGAACTCGCCGAGGGTGGCGAGCAGGGCGTAGTGGTAGCGGCGGGATCCGGTTGTTTCGAAGGCGCGCTCGGTCGCCCGGTTGGCAAGGATTGCCACCTGGTTGACCAGTCGGGTGGGCAGGGCGCGCAGCCTGCCCGGGGTGTCCTCGTGCGCGATCTCCATGTGAGCAATGTAGCAAGACTTGTTGGTGTAACCCACGATCTGTTATCGTTGGACTCACCAACGTTGGAGTAACCAACATTTAGTTCGAAAGGTTCGACCGATGAGCAAGATCCGCCGCTTCTTCCCCCTCGCCGCACTGCCGCTGGCGCTGCTCGCCGCCTGCACCACTGCTGCCAAGGACGACTCGCACCAACTCCGCGAACTGGTGGACCGCAACGAGATCACCGGACTGGTCAACCAATTGGGCCGCGCCTTGGACGAGGGCCGCTTCGATGACTTCCGCACGATCTACACCGCCGACGCGACCGCGAAAACCCCCGGCGGCCGGGCCGAGGGTCGTGCTGCGCTGATCGCGCAGGCGAGCCGGAATCACTCCGATGACAAGCGCATTCAGCACTTCATCACCAATGTGGTGATCGACCTGCACGGCGATGCGGCAGAGGTACGCGCGAATCTCATCGCCACCTTCGCGCCGGCCACGACCGCCGTATCGGAGCCGCAGTACACCCTCGGCGAGGTCTACCGCTTCGACGCGGTTCGCACCGCGCAGGGCTGGCTGCTGTCACGGGTGGAGACGACGCCGCTGTGGTCCACGGGCACCCGTCCCTGAGCCAGCTGCTCGAACCTCGCATCGACCGTGGCTGGCATTCGACGGCTTCCGTACGCGCCGCATTGGATGCACGTCATCCACAGCCTCCCCCGACCTATACGGTTGTGGGCGCAGTTGCCGCCGGACTATGTGAGGGGGATCGGTCATAGGCAAGCAAAATCGTCGACAACGCTCGGGAGAGCACGGCGCCGCCAAGGGCTCCGCATTCTGGTCTGCGCAGTCAAGCGGGCCGCAGGATTCCGAGCAGATCGCGAACGCGATCCTGGCCACGGCCATGGAGGCCGCGCAGGGGAATGCCCGCGCCGCTCAGCAATTCGCGCAGCAGTTCGTCGGGCGCGAGCCGCTGACGCGCGAGCAGGCGGACGGCGCGCACCTGGCGGCACAGCACATCGTCACCCGAATCTTTCAATACGGCTGGCTGCCGGAAGACATCCACCAGGTCGCGCGGCGACGCGTGGACCAGTTCGCGATCGCGCTACTCATCGATGTCATGGCCGCCTACATCCGGCCTTTCACGCCGGAATCAGTCGATGAGACCTGGCGGTTGCAGCTTGCCGAGCTCGGAGCAGACCTCTGGTGGTCCGCATCCGAACCGCACCTCGGCCAGTGGGCCGCGAGGCAACTGCTGACTGCGGCAGAGGCGGTAACGACTGTGGTCGAGGCACTTGCGATGCTGATCCGACTGCCCAAGCTGGAACTGATCCGCCCCTTGCCCGGCACTGCACGACCGCAAGCCGCAGCGCACCACCACGCCGTCGACGCCAAGGTCCTGAGCCGAGTCCGCGGACTGCTCGCGAAGGCCGAGTCGACGTCATATCCCGAAGAGGCGGAGGCACTTTCGGCCAAGGCCCAGGAGCTGATGACCAAATACGCGCTCGATCGGGTACTCGTCGACGCGGACAACGCCGTGCCCGATCTGCCCGGCGCGTGCCGGATCTGGTTGGACACCCCCTATGTCGATGCGAAAGCGCTGCTGGTCGATGTGGTCACCAAGGCCAACCGGTGCCGCGCGATCTTCGCCTCGGCATTCGGATTCATGACAGTCGTCGGTGATGAAAGCGACTTGGAGGCAATCGAATTGCTGACGACATCATTGCTCGTTCAGGCCACCAGAGCGATGATCGCCAGCGGCAACGAATCCAAGCGCAGCGCCGATGCCAGAAGCCGCGCGTACCGCAAGTCATTCCTTATCGCCTACGCAACGCGCATCGGTGAGCGACTCGAAGAAGCGAATGAGACGACGATTGCGGAATCCCCGGATCCCGCGCGTTTGCTTCCTGCGCTCCGCTCCCACCAGCACAAAGTCGATGATGCGTTCGACGCGCTGTTCCCCACTATCCGAGACCGTGGGATTTCCATCGGCAACGCCAATGGTTGGGCGGCGGGGCGTGCCGCGGCTGAAAGCGCCCAGCTACAGGCTCGCCGCCCGATAAAGAACTAGCTCACGCCCGATGCACTGAAATACATTGCCCGCGCCCTGATATGCAGAAAGGCCCCCAACTGGTGTTGGGGGCCTTTCGCAAGGATGTTCCGGCGGTGTCCTACTCTCCCACACCCTGT
>NZ_JBVJLS010000044.1:0-48730 GCF_055584605.1 Nocardia sp. NPDC102475
CTCAACGTCACCTGCTCGATATCCCTGATCTCGCCCTACATCACCTACCGGAAATATACAGACCAACTGGTCTCATCCAAGTTTGGCAGGTAGGGGCGAAGCTCGCCTACATTGCCGCCCGAGAGGCAGAGGTTCAGGAGAAGAACGCACAACTCGCCGTCACCTACGACGAGATCGACAACCTCCTCAACGCCACGCTGGAAGTCGATGACTGGGTCGACCTCGAGTCGCTACGCGAATCCGCCCCAGACCTCTCGTTCGATCGTCCCGAATTGCTCACACCATCTCCGGTGCCCCGCTACCACGCACTGCCGGATCGCCCGAGCTTCGTACCACCCGCGCAGCCATCAGGTTTGAGCAGTGCTCTGGGCGGAAACCGCAGGCACACCGCCCAATTCGAGGCAGCGCAACGGGCATACCTCAACGCTGTGCAGCAGTGGCTGCTGACACTTACCCGGACATGCGCTGCGAACGCGGAGCTTCGCGCCGGTTGGCGACAGCAGGAGGTCTCGCGTGCTGCGGAGCTGGGCGACGCTCGTCGCCGACTCCAGCAAGCAAACGCCGACCGCCGCAGACAGGTCGAAGAATCGAACGCACGCTTGGACCGGTTGATCACCGGTTTACGCGACCGCCGGCCCGCCGCGATGGACGAATACGTCGGCATCGTACTGGCCAACTCGATCTACCCCGAAACTTTCGAGGTGTCCTACGAGCACTGCTTCGACGCGAACGACCGCGAACTACACATCACGGTCTTGGCTCCGCATCCCGACACCTTCCCGACAACAAAAGCGTTCCGCTACAACAAAACTACCGACGAAATCACCGCAACCATGTTGGCAGCGGCCGAGGTCAAGCGCCGCTACGCATCGGCGATCGCGCAGACCGCGTTGCGGACAGCGCATGAAGTGTTCGAAGCCGATCGGGAAGAAATCATCGACAGCATCGCACTCACCGTCGCCGTCGATACCGTCGACGGCGCGACCGGCCACGACACCCGCATCGACCTCGTCCGGCTGGCCACCGACCGCGCGGATTTCCTGCCGATCGACCTCGCACGGGTAGAGCCGCCAGCCACATTGGCTCACCTCGCCGCCGCGGTGTCGAAAAACCCCTACGGGCTGGCGCCCTTGGCAAATCACGGAGTGCGCGGATGAACGACCCCCAAGCCGTGATCGTCGGACTGCGCAAGATGCTGGTCGTCAAGGAACGCGAAGCCGCCGACCTGCACGACCGCGTCCAAGCACTCACCGCACAGCTGCAGAGCCGCCCGGCCCCTGCCGCCACACCACCTCAGATCCATCCCCAGCTCATCACCGTAGATGACGCACTGGTGCTTCAGGAGGTGGGAATTTACGAATATCACCATCCGTTGGAGAACGCCGAGGACTACAAACAAACCCTCGCCGAACTGCGCGCCGACATCCGCGACGCCGTGAAGACCAGCGAGGCCATCGTGGTGGCCAACAAGTTCAGCTTCAACAACTCCCTCGCCGAAGGCCGCCGGTTGACCGCAGATCTGTCCAAGCTCATGCTGCGGGCATACAACGCCGAAGCCGAAAACTGTGTCCGAACCATACGCGCTGGCAACCTCGACACCGCCAAACGACGGCTCGACAAAGCCGCCAAAGACATCGAAAAGCTCGGCGCGGCAATGCAGATGCACGTGGCATCGGCCTATCACGCGCTGCGGATCACCGAACTCGAACTTACCGCTGACTACATGATGAAGGTGCAGCAAGAGCGAGAAGCGGCCCGTGAGGAACGCGAACGGCTGCGGGAAGAACGCAAAGTCGAACAAGAACTCGCCGCCGAACGCGAGCGACTCGAAAAAGAACAAGCACACTACCGAGCCGTGCTGCAACGACTCACCGCCACAGGACAAGACACCCGCGACATCGAAGAACAGCTCACCCGCATCACCGAGGCGATCACGCAGAACGACTACCGCGCAGCGAACATCCGCGCAGGCTACGTCTACGTCATCTCCAACATCGGCGCCTTCGGACCCAACGTTGTCAAGATCGGACTGACCCGCCGACTCGAACCACTCGACCGAGTCCGCGAACTCGGCGGAGCATCCGTCCCCTTCCCCTTCGACGTCCACGCCGTCTACTTCTCCGACGACGCAGTCACACTCGAAAACCAACTCCACAAAGAGTTCGGCGCCGCGCGACTGAACCACGCGAACACTCGCCGCGAATTCTTCTTCGCCACACCGGAAGAAGTACGCCGAGTCCTGGCGAAAAAAGTCGGCAACCTCCTCGACTACAACGACTCCCCCGAAGCCACACAATACTTCCAATCCAAGCGGTACTGGCCCCACCGTAGACAGTGAACCTTCTGTTGGACGTCGCTCCAACGTCCACACCCCGGATGTGCGCACTCCCGAGGAACTTGGCGCGGACCGCGCCTTCGTCGCGCTGACCGCTGTCCAGAAAAGCATCACAGATGACAACAGCCGCGGCCCGCCACGATTGCAGCATCAGTCGGGATGGATCCATGAATACCCACGACGCCTTCAACGCGGCCAACGCCTAGGCGGCCAATGCCGCCGATGGTCGGAACTCACCAGAGGTGACAGACAAATCCCCTGGGCCACAACGGTACGCGCCGACAAGATGCGCGAATTCGAAGCCGTCGTGCCGATTGCTTCCGAGCTTGTTTGCGCTATAGCCGTTTCGTCTGCTGATAGTCGAAAGCAACTGCGGTCCGGGCCAAAACCCGGCAGCTGGCGGGAGCCTCCATGAATGGGGATCGGGTGCGTCCGATATGTCGTGGTGGTGAGATAGCTTGTGATGCAGGCTATCTCCCGCACAGAACACCACATCGCGCTCGGATGCGTCATCAGCTACATCTCCCGCGGGCTCGGCCCTGGTGACCTCACGGAATCGGTCCTGTGATGGCTGACCGCATTATCGGTCGCACTGGCCGGGCAGAGTTTGGGTATGACTCCGAAGAGTGGTCCCAGGTCGCAGTTACGACGGCGGCGACGATGAGGAAGGTATCAAGCCCGCTGGGCATCCACTTCACCTCTCACGGATGAAAACAACGAGCATGGTCACTTGTACTCCCGGTCGATTTCGGAATCCCCCTCTGCCATAGGCACCCAGCGGCCGCCAGCCTTATTAGCATTTACCGGTGGGCCGCGGCGGCGTTCTGGGTCAGGTGTGCGAGTGAGGTGCTGCCGGGGATCGGCAGTGCGACAGGCGATTTGTTCAGCAGCCACTGGAGCGAGTGGATCGCGGCGTCGGGATTGCCCGAGTTGTTCACCAGCACCCCGGCGGCGAGTGGTGCGTAGGCAACGAACGCCGTCCGAGTCTGGGTGCAGTAGTCCAGGACGGCGTCGTCGCCTTCGTCGAGGAGGTTGAACCGGTTCTGTACAGCGGTGATCGGGGTGATCTTGCATGCTGCTCGGATTTGGGAGACGGTGACCTTGGACAGGCCGATATGGCGGATCTTGCCTTGGTTGCGCAGGTCGTGGAGGGCACCGACCTGGTCTTCGAGCGGGATTTGGGGGTCGATGCGGTGTAGGTAGTAGAGGTCGATCCGGTCGAGTTGGAGGCGTCGCAGGCTCATCTCGACGCACTGGCGCAGGTATTCGGGACGCCCGACCGGCGCCCATTGGTTCGGTCCTTGCCTGGTCATGCCGCCTTTGGTGGCGATGACCAGCTCGTCTGGGTATGGGTGCAGCGCCGTGCGGATCAGGTGTTCGGCGGTGGTCGGGCCGTAGGCGTCGGCGGTGTCGATGTGGTTGCAGCCGAGGTCTAGGGCGTGGCGCAGCAGTTGTCTGGCTTTGTTGGCGTCGGTCGGACTGCCCCAGTGACCGGGGCCGGTGAGTTGCATTGTGCCGTAGCCGATTCGGTTGACTGGCAGGTCGCCGCCAATCGAGAACGTGCCGCGGGCTGCCGCGGACGCTGTGTTGATGGACATCGCTGCTCTTCCAGGGTCGGTGGTGTGGAGACCGTTGGGTTATGCGATTACTGGGCCGCGCACGCGTTGGTGCTCGTCGTTCTCAGCGACGCCGTTTAGGTGGCCTTTGATGAACGTCATCACTTCGACCAGGGCGCGGTCGTGTCCATCGGAGGGCAGTAGGTCATGTTCGATGCCGAGTCGTTCGAGAACTTTCGCGACGTGGCGGTCAGCGAGGGCACGGAACTCTAGATCGGTGCCCCGGGGTTTGCTCATTTCCAGCGGGATCGTCGGGTTGAGTACGGTGCGCAGCACCAGGTCGTAGTGGTGGACGTGGCGGGTGACCAACTGCTCGAGTTGGTCGATGTTGTCTGGGTGTGGTTGAGCGCCGCGGTATTCCAATGCGGCTTCGTAGTATCCGAGTGCATCCGGCACCGGCCGGTCGACCAGGACCACCTCGGCCTGGGTCCAGGCGTGGGCTTCCAGCGACATTCCGCGGGTGATGATCCATAGTGTGGATGCCCAGGTGTGTTCGTGCAGGATCGGCAACCCATGCTGCGCGGCGTGGGCGCCGAGGTCGGCGACGACGGCCACCTCGATATGATCGCGATGCAGTGCTTCGGTGATCTGCTGGAGGAAGGTGGTTTTGCCGGTCGAGTGGGTCCCGGTGACCGCGATCGTCACTGGGCGCACGAATTCGGTGTTCACCACAGTCGCGCTTCTGGTTCTCTGGGCGGAATGAATTCGGCTGGCGCTGCGGCTTTTACGAGTTCGGTCCAGCTGAATCCGCTGTCGTCGACCAGCCGAACCAGTAGCTGCCAGGCTGCCCAGGTGTCCCACCCGGCGCGGTGATGGCCTTGGTCGCCGACTGCGGTGGTGTCGAGTTCGGCGTGGGTGACCAGTTTGTCCAACGAGTAGCCGCCAATGCCGGGCCATACGGTTTTGGCGAGCTTCAGGGTGTCGAGCACCATCGGTGGCGTCCAGCCCGGCAGGTGTTCGGCGATGACGCGGCGTTCCAGATTGGCGTTGTGCGCGACCAGGATCCGATCGGTCAGGGACGCCTCGATCTTTTCGGCCACCTCCGACCAACTCGGGCACTCGGCGACCTCAGCGTTGGTGATGCCGTGGACCTTGCGGGTCACGATGGGGGTGATCGGGCGGGTAGGCCGGATCAGCCACGACCGCATTTCCTCAACGACCACTGTCTCCCCCGAGACCGGCAGGACGGCGATCTCGATGATCTCCGGTGGTGTTTGCCCGTTTCCTTCAACGTCGACAACGACGAAGTCTTTGCCGCGCAGTGCATGTGGAACCATCATCGTGTCGTCTCCTGGGGATGAGTCCATCCGATGTCCGCGCGACCGTGGCGACCGATATGGTGCGGGCGGTTGATGTCGTTGACCTGATACCGGAGATTGTGCTGGAGAAAGTTGCGCCGCCCTTCGGGTAAACCGTCCACGATCACGGCCCGGTTGGTGATCTCGACCATTTCGCCGCCGAGGCGCTGAACCCAGGCAGCGGTCGACGCCTCGCTTGGGCGACGCCAATCCTCAGTACAGCGTTTGATCTGCGCGACTGGGCAGATGTCGCACAACTCTCGTACGCCGTAGTGCCCGTTGTAATCGGCGACGCCGTGGGAGAAGGTCACCGCGCAACTGGTCTTGCGGAATAACGGCGAGCCGAACCCGCCGCGGTCGGCCAGGATCCGCTGCTCCAGCCGCTCTGGGAAAATCTTGCGCGACGGGCCATCCTCGTACAGCTCGGGAAGACCGTTGTCGCGGTAGTAGTCGCGGATCTGGTCTTTGAAGAACAGGCCCGTGAACACGGTGGCGTGGGCGAAATGGCTGAGTTCACGCGCCCGATCGAGGTGGGCGTCGGAGTCGTTGAGACCGGGCACGATCGGGCGCCAGTACAGGATCACCCGATAGCGTTCGGCGTGGTCGAATGCGGTCTGAAGCGAGGTCGCCGCGATGGTGGAGTCGACCGGTTCGATGCGCTCGTCATCGATTCCGCTGTGGGTGACCAGGATGGTCAGGCGAATGTTGTGGAAGCTGTTGAGGATAGCGCAGTCCTCGGCCGCGATGCGCCACCGCGTGATCACCAAGACGTGATTGGTGATGCCCTGCTCGTCGAGCAGCCGCAACATCTCGAGGGTGTGCGGCTTCACCGCCGGCAGCATCGGGTCGGTGGCCCTGTTCAGCAGCTGGATCGGGGTCATGTGGGGCCGGAAGTGCTTGTTCCGCAACAGCATCCGCGCCGCGCTCTGCTCGTCCATCAGCCGTCGGGGCGCCTTCATTTCGAAGTTCGCGAAGGTGTGGCGTACGCAGTAGGTGCAATCCAGTGGGCAACCGATGATCCAGTTCGCCGAGAGCCCGCTCTTGCGGTAGTCGATCACCTGTTGCAATCCCGGATCGAGGGCGGCCTGCTGGGTTGGGGTCAGGATGGGCAACGGCCTTCGAGTGGTCGCGCAAACTTCTGGCGGCATCACGTGCTCCCCCTCAATGTCGGTGTGTCTTTAGGGCTTTCGACGCTAAGAACCGTCGGGCACGATCGTCTACACTCATGCTCCAACATGCTCGAATTCGAGAATTGTTACGCGATTTGAGCATTCATCGGCGATGATCGAAGGTGTTCGAGCATAAGAGCGCATATTTGAGGGGAGATCAATACATGCGATTACAGTTCCTCGGCAAAGGTGGCACCACAGGCGGCGGATGCCCGTCCCTCTACGCCACCGATCGCAGCAGCTACGTGCTGCAGGGATGGAAGACCGACTCGGAGGGAACCGTCGAGATTCCACACCTACTGCTCGGGTTCGCCCTTCCCGACACCTTCGTCGGGGCAGTGATGACCGATACCGGCCGAGGCACCTTCGTCCTCGACGGCACCCCGGTCACCGACCCGGAAGTACTTGCCGGACTCGACATCTACGACGACGAAACCTGCATCGAAGTGCCGCAGAGAGAAAGGCTGTTCTACGGTGCAGCTCGTAGCGGGTAAGGAATTCGAGGACCTATTCCGTACCTGCCGGCGTGAGGCGTTCCATCTCGAAGTCCAGGACACCTACGAGACGCCCGAAGAGTCCGAGCCGTTTCGGAGGTTCCTGGCAGGAGAGTTCGACGACTACGGCTGGTTTCAGCCCTGGCTCACCCATGTACGAGAGGTGAGCAGCCGTGGCGTGGCCATCAACCGGGCACGCGTGGTAACCGAACCTCACACCGACTACACCCGATTCGCCAAAGCGGTCGCGCGCTTCAACACCGAGGCTGGTGAAGACGTCCGCTATCTGCCCCGCCACCAAATCGACACCGAAGAGCTGACTAGCGACGACTGGTGGCTATTCGATGACACGGTGTTGGCCTACACGGTATTCGAACCCTCGGGCCGCTGGGTCGGCGCCGCCGTTACTACCGACCCACGACTGGTCAGCTACTGCCGCAGGGTAAAACAATGCGTCTGGGCATCAGCTACACCGCTCGCGGAGTACTCCAACCAGTGAGTAACCCGCTTCATCACATGCGCGAAGCTCTCGGAGGCCGCCTCCGGGAGCTTCGCCTCAATTCCGGGCTCACCGGCACCGAACTCGCACATTTAGCCGGCTGGCACCAAACGAAGGTGTCAAAAATCGAATACGGCAAAACCAAACCCACCGAAGCCGACATACGCGCATGGTGCGAACACACCGGCTACACCGACCAACTCGCCGATCTCATCGCCACAGTCCGCAACATCGAAGCGTCCTACCTGGAATGGCGCCGAGTCCTCGGCACCGGCACGAAACGACGCCAACAAGCCCAGATCAAGTTCGAATCCGACACCGCACTCATGCGCTGGTACGAACCCGTGCTGATTCCCGGGCTGTTGCAGACCGCCGACTACGCGCACGAGATCCTCCGCAGCGTCATCGAATTCCAGGGAATACCCAACGACGTGGAGCAGGGTGTCGCGACGCGTATGCAACGGCAACAGATCCTGTACCAGCGAAAACATCGCTTCCACTTCGTCATCGGTGAGCAAGCACTGCGGACGACGGTCGGAGACGACCGAATCATGGCAGGCCAAATGGACCGGCTACTCGCTATCCAGAACATGCCCCGCGTCCTGTTCGGCATCGTGCCAGCCGAAACCCGCTACCAGGCACCCATATCGAACTTCATCATCTTCGACGACCGAATGGTGATGGTCGAAAACCTCACCGCAGAACTGACCATCACCCAACCACGCGAGATCGCCACCTACGCACGGGCATTCGACATCCTCGCCCAACAATCAGTAACCGGGCGAGCCGCACGCAACCTCATAACAACCGCCCTCGAGCACCGCACCGACACCCCCTAGCCAGTCCACCAGTCAGGCCGAATGGCACTGTCAATGTCCCGTACGCGCCTACAGAGCTGCCCCGATGCGGGCGCGGCGTCAATCCCAGGACGGGCGCTGTGTCAGCAGGTCAGGAAACTCGGTTTGCAGCACGCAGAACTCGTTGCCCGAGGGATCTCGCAGAACCCAGAAATCATAACCACGCTCCTGTTGGTGATCCCACCTGGCTGCACCGAGCGCCTCGAGGCGACGCACCTCGGCTTCCACATCGTCGGTCTCAATGTCGATGTGCACCCGTTCTTTCGACACCTTCTCGTCGGCGGTCGCTTGCAGCAAGATCCGAATTTCGGAATCGGGCAGACGCAGACGCCGGTATACGCCGCGGCTGCTGGGGTTGACGGTCTCCTCGGTCGCGTCGAGGGCGCGGCCCCAGAACAACAACGCTCGATCTAGATCCAGCACGTCGATGACGATGTGGCACAGTCGACTTCGATGGCTCACGGTCCGAAGCGTAGCGCGGGCACTCCGTATACGGGCCCAGCTCGCGAAAAGGGCATCCTCACATGGCTCTGCGCTGAGTGCGCGTTCTGATCGCTGGTGCGAGGGGGCCGACCAGGCAATAATCACGTGGGTGGGAGTCCCCCCTCGTCAATTCGATCCGCGGGCGACAGCGGAGGCGTTGTTTGGTGCCGAGTTACGGATCCGTCGGGTCGCCGCCAATTTGTCGTTGCGGCAGCTGGCCCCGCTGGTATTGGCCAGTCACGATCTGCTGGCAAAGATCGAGAACGCCCACCGCCGTGCGCAGCCTGACCTTGTTGACCGTCTCGATCAGGTCCTCGGTGCGGGAGGCGAACTCCGGCGACTCGCTGAGCCGTTCCTTAAGATAGCCCATCATCGCCCCCCAGGCTTATTGCTCGAGCCGGAGAACGCCAAAGCGTCGTTACAGGACCTGATAGTCGACGTTCGTGCCGCCGACCACACGATGGCAGCGAAACAGGTCGACGACGTCATCGCCTACGCCGATGCTGCTGAAGGCATCGTCCGTCAGGTGACGGGCCGCGAGCACACACCGATGTTGCGCGCAGTCGCGGAAGCTCGGCAACTCGCGGGCTGGATGCTCTTCGATCAAGGCAACGTGACGCTTGCGAAACGGTCGTTCTCAAGCGCACGCCGATCAGCAGAACGAGTGGGTGCTTTTGACCTTGTCGCATTCATCGGCGGTCCGAACCTGAGCTTCATGAGCACTTGGTGCGGCGACCCCGAGCGGGGCGCCGAGCAAGCCTACGGGGCCTTGTCGTGGGCACGCAGGAGCGGGAATCGGCGGTTGGCGGCATTCGTGACCACGATGGCCGCGCGGGCGCATGCGCGCATGGGTGAGGCTGACTTGTGCGCACGGATGCTCACCGAGGCCGAAACCGAGTTGTCTCGCCATCGTCCCGACGAAGCTGACCCTGCATGGCTCGAAGTCTTCGACGAGGCGGCGCTGGCCGGCCATCGTGGTTCATGCCTGCTTGATCTTGGACAGCCACGTCAAGCCGTCGAGTCACTGCGGGAGCAGGACTCGTCGAGTCCTGCTGTCTTCGTGCGCAACCGCACGATTTGGCAGCTCGAGCAGGCCGAGGCGCAGCTGAGAATGGGCGAGCACGAGCAGGCGGCGGCCCTTGTGCACCAGGCATTGGACTGCGTGACCCCGAAGTCGATCACACCACGGGTGGTCCGAATGTTTCGCTCAATCAATCTGAAACTGTGTGCCCACACGGATCACACAGTTGCTGCGACAACGGATCGGCTGGCGACGTTCATCGAGGCGTGCGTGTGAGCGGGTAAGTCGCCCAACGCATCTCGATCCCATCCGCCCTCTCGCTAACAACCAGAAGTTCGCCTTCCAATCGCCCCTGGATGGCTCGAAACCGTCCAGGCCCTTCCTCCACGAAGAGGGTGTCGCTGGAGGTCGGGTCGGTCGCCAGACTCGCGTGCAGGCCGTCATGTTGCCATCGGAATACGGTTTCATCAGCCTCGGACCACCAGCTGCCGAGAATCGGGAGAACGACTTCAGGACAGGCAGGCGCTGGCCGCCATTCCTGAGCCGGCTCAGGGGGCTGGACGGCGATCGCGGCCTCAACGATCTCGGCGGCCAGATCAACGAGTTTGATTCCCCTCGTCGCGTTCGTCAACGCGGTCACGGCAACCCCCGTCGGGCGATGCACAAACAACGCTGATTGGAAGCCCGGCATCGCACCCGTATGCCCAGCCAGAATGCGCTCGCCTCTGCGCTCCAGAATCAGGCCGAGACCCCAGCCACGCGTCCATGCCGCAGTGTCGACCATGACCTGCAAGGTATGCATATTGTCGACGATCTCGAGAGGAACGATTTCGGGTTCGCCTCCGCCTAAAACGTGTGCCCAGCGAAGAAGATCGCTTGGGGTGGACCACATCTGGCCGCCGACGCCGATCGCGGCCTGGTCCATCAGCGGTTCACGGTGCACGGTATCGATGTACGGGTCGAGCCGATACCCGATCGCCGCGTTCGATGGTGGTGTCCAGCTCGTGTGAGCGAGATCGAGCGGTACGAGCAGGGTCTGCTCGATTAGTGATTCGCACGATTGACCAGTGACCTGTTCGACGATCTGACCGAGGATGGCGTAGCCCAGATTGGAGTAGTGCCATCTCTGCCCCGGTTCGGCGACCATTTCGACGCGATCGAAGGACTCGCGCAGTTCAGCCGCCGACGGGCCTTTCATGGTCTCCCACATGTCCAGTGGAGCTTCGCGCTGCAGGCCGCTGCTGTGAGACAACAGCATCCGTAGCGAGACACGCCCGAACGGTGAGGTTGGTAGGTAACGCGAGACCGTGGCATCAAGGTCCAGCTGGCCGCGATACGCCAGCAGCAACGTGACCGCCGCGGTGAATGTCTTGGTGACCGATCCGATCCGATAACTGCACTCGCCAGTCGCTGGTATGTCGTGCTCCACGTCGGCATAACCGGTGGACGCGACCGCGAAGGGCATCCCGCCGACTCCGACCGCGACGGTCAAACTCGGTACCCGAGCCGCGCTCTGCGCGTGCTCGACGCGGATAGCCAGTTCGGTCTGGAAGTCGGTATCCATGGCCCCTCTCCGTCATAACCAGCATCCCATACCGAACAAGCACGCCCTGTAGACAGAATTCTTTGTCCACAGCCAATCCCTTCCATGCGACATTTCCGCAGGCCAGGCTGAACTCAGCACCGAAAGACGCGGTTGGAACGCCATAGGCGCGACCACAAGAATCACACAGTCTCGACCCGAAGTGTCACAACCACGAGACCAGCGACAAGAGCAGTAGACGCGTCGCGGTCGGGTGCCTTGAGGAGACAGGGGAGGTAATCCATTGCGAAACACGCAAGCGCCATACAACCGATGGCCGTACCTCGTGCACGCTGACCTGCCGGGCGACAAAGCCATGTTCGCGCAACTCGACCGGGTCGAGGTATCGGTGTTGCGAAACCGAGGAATCATCGCACTGCCACCAGCGGACGATCGCTGCTCGATCCTTCGCCGCGTGATCGAAAGCCCGCCCATGTTCCGGCCGACCGGACTCGGGTTTGTCGAGGTGATTCCGGCCTGGGCGAACGGGCAACAGCGACAGCCTGTGCGGGTGTTGTCCAATGACTGACCCGAACAGCCAAACGAGCTTCAGTATCGATGATCCACTGCCACAACGTATTCCGTGCGATCTGGGCCTCGATCCATGGGAATTGCCATCGGTCGAGCTGTACCAGCGCATCGTCACCGGCCTGCAACACATGAATGCCGCCACCGATCTTCCCGGCGTCGGGGTGTCGAGTCCTCCGACGCCGGGGAACCCACCCACCAAGGGATGACATGCACCGAGACGAGTTGCGTAGCACTGAAACCCGCGATGGAAAGAAGGCCGCCCAGTGGCAACTGGCAAAGGGGTCGGTGCGGATTCGGAACTTCCAGATCAGGGATAAAGCCTTCCCCGCCTACCGGTACCCCGACCAGCCGATGCCCTCGGCGCAGCCGGGCACGGTCTACTTCGATGACACTCAACCACCCGACTTGGTCGAAGTCCGAGACTGGTTCCCCAAGCACGAGGACCTGTGGAACGCGATCCGGGAGGAGCTGTGGCCCGCGCTGCTCAACACCGCGAACCTCCCGACCGATACGAACGGGTGAGATCGGCATGTCCGCGATGCCTGCTGTCTGGCAACAGCGTGCTCACAACGAATCAATCATTCAGTTGCCCAACACTTCACGCCAAGCAATCCAATCCGCGAGTCGGCCAATCTACGACACCAACGTTCTCGCACGGACCTTGCCGTGGACCGACCACGACAACCCACACTGGCCGATGCAAAGCTACGACGCCGCTGTAATCGCCCGCGCCCTGCACCGGGATTGCCCGGCAATGACCTGCGCGACGCAGATCGCGGCCAACATCAAGATCGACCAACATAAACGCGCCCTTGATAGCGGCCGGAGACGGTGCCGCAGATGACGCAACCGAAGTCGATTCGAAATCCATTGGAGCACAGGCTCTTTCTGCGACGGGTCAACATAATCCAGGACCCGCCGTGATTCGACAACCTTCACAGCCGCGATGAGCACCCGTATCCATACGGGAGATGGCTCGGCACGACACGATCCGCTACTGATATCCCGACTTCCAAGGAAATCAATGATGGAAAGAGCATCGAACTCGACTGAGCACCAACATAACTCGTTGCACGAATACCTCGACAAGGCCGCGGATCTGGGATGGACATTGGTGGACGCCACCAATGCCAGCGCCACCCACACCATCCCCGGCCGACCCAACACCGTTCCGCGCGCCGCGGTCACGGTCCTGATCCTCGGCTCGCTCGCCGCCTACACCATGCTCGCGATCGCGCGCCGCCCGGTCACCGTCCACGTCGCCGTCGACGAGGCGGGAAAAAGAACCATTCGTTATCACAGCGGCCTGAGCTGGCCGTGGCGGTAGCCCGATGCACCACGACTCGACCAGCGACGTGATACCAAAACAGTGCGCACACACTATATTCGACACGAAAATCGGTGCGCCACAATGACAACCGAACCCCTCTCGATCCATCTGACCCACGCTGAGCTGCACTCCGACCCCTGGGAGCGTTGGCTCCGAACACGCCAGTGGCATCTCGAAACCTTCTTCTCCCAGGACGTCCCCGAGATGCCACCGCACATATACAGCCTCGACGGCCTTCGGCGAGCAGAACAACTCCTGCTCAGACGGCTGCCCACCATCGACAGCATTCCGCTTGGCGATTGGGTCATCGACCGCGCCGGAATCTATCTCGGGACAGTCCTCGAGCGGAACTTCCCCGTTCGCTGGACCAATAGAACACCACCGAAGCGCGATCACTGGGCGATCGGCACCTACCGCGTGACTCCCCAGCTGGTCTTCGAATACAATCAACAGGTCATCGACCTCAACTACCAGGTGGCATTCGCGCTGGCACAGCGCTCAGGTACGCACTGGCAGAAAATCTACGAGCACGCAACAGCGAACCTGGCGTCGCCTGCTCCTGGGCAGGGCAACCCCGTACCGACACCATATGTTTGGCGAACCGCGTCGTGATATGGCGCTATATCGTCGAATTGCGTTGGGTGCGTGGCTATTCGGGACACCACATCCGCCGGCCGAGGTTGGCGGCAACGCGTCCGAGTTGGACGTCGGCGAAGTGCAATCCGAAACCGAGGGTGTCGGGGGCGCTGAGCGCATCGAGCAAGCGACGGCTGGTCGCCACTGATTCAGTGGGGTCGTCATCGACGGCAGCGACCAGCTCGGGATGGCTGATCTGAAGTGGGGTTTGCATGGCGTCGCCGAACACGATCAGCCGGTGACCGGGTGAGGTGATGTCGTAGGCGAGGTGGCCGAGGCTGTGTCCGGGCGTAGCGAGGGCGTGCACGCCCGGGAAGATCTCCTCAGAATCAGCGATGGTATGCACTTGGGCCGCGAATACGTCGAGCATCTCCGGACTGATGCCGTCGGCACTGGCCAGGTCGCGCCGATCCCATTCGGTGTCCCCGATCAGGACAGGAATGTCGGCGAACGGGCTGACGGTCGTTGCGGACATGTTCTGCCACAGCCAGCCGATGTGATCCAGGTGCAGGTGGGTGATCCCGATCAACTCGACATCGGCCAGCGTCTTGCCTGCGGCCACGAGGCTGTCGAGCAGTTGCCCGCCACGCATCCGCCCGAACGGAGTTGGTATCGCCAGGGGTCCAAAGCCGGCGTCGATGAGCATGGCCCGGCTTCCGTGTTCGATTAGCAGCGCGCCGATGCTGGCGACCAGGAATCCGTCGGGGTTGATCAGATGGGCGTGCTCGGCCAGGAGCCTGTCGTCGGATCCCGGCAGCCACGCGCGGGGGTCGAGCAGCGCTACCCCGTCGGGTAGATAGGTGATGCGGTGATCGCCGAGCTGTCGGCGATGGATTGTCGCGGCGCGGGTGAAGTTGTCCAGGCTTACTGTCATGGTGGGTGCTCCTGTCTTATGGGTGTGGAACGGGCGCGGGAGTTGATGCGCGGCGCCACGGAGAACGCGAGGTTTGGGACGGCGTTGGTCGCGACGGCCCGGTGGCCGTGTCATGGCGTGAGCGGGGCGATTGTCATCGCCGCTGAGCGCTCGGCCGCCACGACAGCGGCGGTGCCGATGTTCGATGGATACATGTCGCCTCGGACTGAAAGTTGTTGGTGGCAAGGGCTATCGACGGCTATGGGTCGGGTCCGGCGTCCCGGTATACGTCGACGGCGGCGGAATCACCGCCGTGGAGGTCAGCTGAGGTGCCCCACTCGTGCGCGGTGCTGGGTAGCGCGACCGTGATTGCTGTCTCGATATCGGTTCCGGTGTCGGAGTCGGAGTCGTTGATGGCTGCCACGTTGAGGCTGCGGCGAGCGCGTTCGATCATCGCCTGGGGCGTCGGGGGTTGCTCTGCGTCGGCTGCCGCGGTGTTGGTGCCGCGATCTGCGCTGCGCAGACTCTTCAGTGAGCGCCGCGCATCGGCGGCGATGGTGGGGGTGGTGTAAGTGCGCCAGAGAGCATGCAGGTCGTCGAGGCTGTAGTGCTGGTAGGTCTCGACGCGTCGATCAACGTCACTGGCGGCCGCGTTGAATACGCGACCGCGCACATTGCGGCTCATGCCGATCGAGGTGGCGGTCGCGGCGGCACGTGTCCACAGGGCCGCCATGTTGCGTCGAAGCTGTTCGGCGGCAGCAGGTTCCGGTTCGGCGGTGTTGCCATTGGCCGCGAGTCGAAGCTCACGAACGACAGTGATAGCGGCCATATCGGCGAGCTGTCGGGTGTCCTGGACAACCCGTGTGGTGTTTCGGCGCCGGATCGGCGGGAGCGTTGGGGGCAGCAGTAGTTCTTCGGTCCAGGGACGGCCCGATCGCCCGACGGCCCGAGCTTGGTCGACCCAGCTCGCGGGCATTCCGTCTGCGCGGGCATGGATCTCGGTCAGCTCGCGCTCGCGGTCGACCTGAATGATGTGTTCGAACAACTGGGTGACCCGCACCGAGCCCGGCGTGGTCTCGGGTACGGCCTGATGCAGCCGCGCACCGAGCGCGGCCAGCTGGTGGATGTGGCCTAGGAGCGCGGCCTGTTCGGGTGGGATATCGCGGACCCGCAGCGGCGAGTTCGGGCCCGTCACAGTCCGGCCTCCCGCCATACCGGTGCCGCGGCAGGTACGTCATTCGGTGTGGGGTCGCCGCACCAGGCTTCGATGCCCGCTGGGTCACTGAATGTCGGTGCGTCCATGCTTGTTTCGGCATCACCGCCGTAGGTGAGGTTCGCGGCACCGATCGCGGCCTCGACGTCTGCGCCAGGTGCGGCCGCCGACAGGAACAGCGGTGTCGGCGGTGTTAGTGCGGCACCGATCGCAGGCTTCAGCGCTTCGTGGGACGGCAGTGCTACTGCTTTGTCTATCGCGATCCCAGCGGCGGACAGCACGCGAGCCTGCAGATTCAAGGCACTGGCGTCGGTGTGTGCGGCGTCTCGCCAGCGTTGCGCGAGACCCTCGACCGGAATGCCGTCGAGCATCGCCACCCCGGTGGTCACCCAATCCAATTCGGCGCCCCACAACTGCTGGGCCTGTTCAGCATTGACCCCGAGCAGGTTCGCCACGCCCGTGGTTCTGGCGCGTAATGTTTGTAGATTGTGATTGAACCCAGCGGTGGTCGATACGTCCTCGGCTCTTGCTGCGATCGGTCCGCAGGCCGCGGCCAGGGCGGTCCATTCGCACAGGCGCTGCACGTGCGTATCGAGGCCGCCCAGGATCTCGTCCCATTTCAACGGTTCGGGCGTGCGTAGGTACAGGTCGGGGTTCCAGGGCACTGTTCGGTCGCCCCGCTCGCGGACGTGATCGATCCACGCCCGCGGCACCCCACCGGCGAGTGCGGCATTGGTCAATGCTTCACGCCGGATCGCGCGATGGTGGAAGACCTCGTACCAGGACGGCGGCGGGCGTTGTCCACTGTGCTGCTGGTGAAGTGTTGCCTCGGCGAGCATGCTGGCGAGAGTCACCGACTGGTTCTGCAGGGACTTCAGCACCTGCACCTGCGCGCGCGTCGGCGTGATCATGATCCAAGCCCTCCTGTCGCACCATTTGGTACGAAGGCTCGGAAGTCAGGCCCGAAACCGAGGTGCTCGATCGCGGTCTTCGCACCGATAGCGCCGAACCACGCGGTGGGGATCGGTTCGGCTGGCAATCCGGGGATGTCGAGGTGCTGGTCGGGGGTGCAGCGGTGTAGAGGGCCGTTGGCGGCGTCGAGGATGTAGCGCATGTGGGGGTCGATGTGGCGTACGAACAGCCCGCTCATCGCGGACTTGTCCTCAGCGAGGCGCGCTGCTTCGAAGACCGCGTGTATCCCGGCGAATCGGACCACGACGGCTTGGTGGCGCCACCACTGTCGGCACCAGCTGTACTGGCCTTCCCGGCTGGAGCCCGTGATGCGCACGGCGGTGACCGGCAGCAGCCATTTCTGCACGAACTGGCTGTAGTGGGCGAACCGTGGCGACGGCTTGGTCGTCTCCTGCTTCTGGTTCTCGGGCGCGGTATTGGGCGGGCGGTTCGCGGAGGTGAACCATCCCGCTGGGACGGGGTCGAACGGCAGGGACGGCGTGGCGAGGTGTGTGGTGCGCGTGCACCGGTGCAGGGGCCCGTTGGCCGCGTCGAGGATGACCTTGAAGTGGGCGTCGAGGTGTAAGAGCAGGAACGTGCTCAGGCTGTTGCCGGTCCGTGCACGACGTTGGGCCTCGAATGCCGCGTGCAGGTGGGCGATTCGCACGGCGACGCCGCGGTGTGCCCACCACTTGCAACACCAGGTGTAAGTGTTCTCTCGAGACGCTTCGGACAACCGGATATTGATCGTGGGCAGCAGCCACTTTTCGGTGAACTCGCTGAAATGCTGGTACATCGGCGGCTTCTTGCCCGCCGCCGCAGTGGGCGCGTTCATGACCGCTCACCCCCGTTCGCTGTTCCCTCATCGACAGCCTCGGCAGGCACGGTGTTCAAGTGGGCGACCGTCTCGAAACGCTCCAACGATTTCTGGATCAAGGGGGCGTATTCGGTGTCGGACCACCAGATCTTGCGCACAACCACTGGTCCGTGGTTCGGGAGTCGAACCAGCGCACGGTCTTTGGGCAGCGCGGCCAACAGGGCGACGTCGAGGATGGGTTCGGGGCGCCAAGTCAGGGTGCGGTTGACTCCCCCGGCACCGTGGCTGCGCGAACGATCGGCTACATCGTGAGGGCCGGTCATCGCCGACCAGTGCTCGAGGTAGTCAACCGCGGCGATCCCGCCGCCGTACACCTCGATGGATTGCGCGCGCATCGTCTTGAGACCGTTTGCGCCCCACAGGTCTTCACCTTGTTCGAGGACCTGCAGGATCGTCATCAGGATGATCCCGCAGCCACCGGCATAGGTGTAATAGGAAGGCAACTCCGAGATGCGGGCGCAATTGGCTGCTTCATCGAGCACCCCTAACAGCGGCACTGCCAGGCGCCCGTCCGGGCGGGCCCGCGCTACCTCGAGCCCAGCCTCGAGTATCTGACCGACCAACGCCGATGTCAGCG
Organism: Nocardia sp. NPDC102475; assembly: GCF_055584605.1. Classification (NCBI taxonomy): domain Bacteria; kingdom Bacillati; phylum Actinomycetota; class Actinomycetes; order Mycobacteriales; family Nocardiaceae; genus Nocardia; species Nocardia sp. NPDC102475. Next base: position 18,323 of record NZ_JBVJLS010000044.1, read on the forward strand.
GTGTGGCTCCGTCAGGACCGGCCATCGACAGCGCATACAACGTGTCGGTCGAATTGACGTACTCGGCGGGTTTGAACTCCGGCAGACTATGCGTCGGGTCTTGTTCGGTCTTATCGACCACGACACGGGTCTTGTTGCTCTTCTTGTCGGCTTCCTCCTGTACCGCCAGCAGGTGGCGTCGCGGTGGGGTGACCACGCGGGCATAACCCTCATCGGAGAGCACGTTGAGATACCGACGCGCCATGTCGAATAACCCATCTCGCTGGCGGGCGTAGAGGGCTTGGGATTCGACGATTCGCTCGGCGGGTCGATGGTGGCCGTAGTGCCGCAGGATCAACGCCGGGGTCTGATCCTGGTCTCTGCCAAGCCATTCGGCCACGTGCAGCAAATCCCCGCCGACGCACGCCGCCGCATACGCATACAAACTCAGTAACTCTTGAGCGCCTCCGTCGAAATAGGAGTCGACCTTGGCGTTGGCTGCCTGCGACACCGACCCGGAGGCTGCGGAAACGAAGAACCCGGCCAGCTTTCGGGCTGCGGGCAGGCTCGTGACCTGGGTGAGCAGATTGACCCAGAACCCGCACTCGATCGTGCCGGTAACCCCTTGCAGATCGCACAACCAGATCCGGCCGCGCTGTTCGCGCCCGTAGACGGTGTGCCGGTACAAGTCCGGCTTGTTCGAGGTCGCTAGGCACGGCCCCCACGCCGCCATCACCGCCGGAATCGCCCAAGCCATCGTCTTGCCGGTGCGAGTGCCCGCCGCGATCGTCACCCCGAGCTCGGCGGGCACGAACAACTCCACACCACCGATCACCGTTTTCCCAAGTGGTGGGCCCTTGCTGGCCTGAATCTCAGTGCCCGCATCGCGCAACAGTCGCTGGTTGGCGACCGCGTTATCGCGGGCACGGGCCAACCGAATCGCGGCGGGGCGCTGCATCGTGCGCGCGGCCGCGTCGATCTCACTGCCCGCCGACAGCGCCCGCCAACCGGCGACGACCAGCGCGGCTCCGCCGGCGGTGAATGCGACGGCCAGCACGCTGGCCTGCCATGGCCAGCGGTGCTGGCCGGCGACGACTTCGAGCAACGCGGTCACCGGATGACCGGTAACCGGCAGTCCGGCCCACCAGCTTCCCAGGCTCAACGCTGCCCACAACGCCAAGGCGAAGGCCACCAACGCCAGAAAGACGAGCAGCAGCGTAGTTTCCTCACCCAGGCCGCGTTTGGTGCGGCGACGGGTCTCTCGTGTCGAGATCATGATCAAGACCTCCAGACGGATAGGTGTAAAGAGTTGGGGTGCAACTGGTTTCACAGCGCAACGTCGGCATCAAGGCTGCGGGTGTGGTGTGTGATCGCGGAGTTGTCCTCGACGCCGTCAGCGCTGCTCCACTCCGCGAACTCCGCGCCGGGCCGGGCCGCGGCAGTGGCGTCGTCGATGGCCGCGCCGCCACCTCGATCTGCGCGCGGGAGCCCGTCGCCGAGGTAGTCCTCGATCCCCTCGGCGACGGTCTCGGAGGCGGTGAGATCGCGATCGGGCTGCGCGTAGTGGCCGATGCCTGGGTCGCTGGTTTGTTGGTGCTGGTAGGTGCCATCGCGTCCGGCCAGGTAGGCGGCCTTGATATCGACTGACGGCACACCGGCGTCGGCGGCCTCGACCCGGGCGGTGCGCGCTGCAGTGAGCAGGGATTCCAGGCGCGCGATGTGGGCTTTGTCCTGCTCTGGTGAGCCATCCCAATGCTCGGACAGCCAGGTGTGTTCGGCGGTGAGATCCTGCAGTTGGCGCAAGGCGGCGCGCTGGCGGGCGGTGCGTTCGTCAGCGCCGGTGTCGAGGTCGCCGAGTTCTTCTTCGGCCGCAAGCAGGTGATCGGTTTCGGCGATGATCGCGTCGATCTCGGCCAGATCGGTCAGTTCGGGGCCGCGGCCTCCGAGAGCTCGGTCCAGCAGGCTGGTGCGCTCGGCGTCTTGTCCTGCCGCGCGATCTTGTCCTGCCGAGGGCTGCGGTGGGCGCCAGCGGGTGCCGTCTTGCTCCGAGCCGGTGACGATGGTTTCGATGTGGCCGGTGATTTCGGCGGCTTGGCGCAGGTTGCGCCACGTCATCGCGTCGAGACCGATGTCTCCTGCGGCTTTGGCTTGGGCGATGCTGCTGTAGGCGGCGCGGGTGGTTTCCGGGCGCAGTTCCCACCCGGAGACGGCGGCTTGTAGTTGTTCCCACAGTCTGCGGTGCTCGATGGATTCGTGGCGCCCCCACCGAGCGGCCAACGCATCGGCTTGGATGGTGAATTCCTGCTCCTGCTCCGGTGTTTCGGCGAACGGTGTGAACAGCCGCAGGTTGTAGTAGTGCGTGAAATCCGCCCGGATCTGGGCCTCGGTGGGATCGGCGGCGTCGTGGTAATAGGCCGGATCGGTGGCTGCGTGCCTCGGTTCGGGCCAGCTCATCGCTGCGCCCAGCGATCGCTGCCCGTACACACCTGTGGAAGGTGCGGGGAAACGGACTCGGATGTGGTGGACATCGTCGACCTCCAATAAGGAAGGCGTTGCCGCGAACCGTCATCGGCGGTGCCGCGGTGTTCGAATGTCCCCTGGCAGTGCGGTTTCGGCGTCTCGGTCAGTACCCGTGACCGGTCCGTCGACGAGAAGCGTGTGCTACGAGTGGATCTGGTGGATCAGTAGTCGCTCAGGTGTTGCGTGATGTTGGGCTAGTACGGGTCGGTGTCCAGCTCGATCGGCTGGTTCGGGTGGTTGGCGTCGGTGGCGTAGTCGTGCGCGATGTCCCAGTCCTCGGCGCCCTCGGGCATAGCGGCGTCGATGGCCTCGGATATGGCGGTGGAATCGGCGGTGCGCTCGAATTCGCTGACGGCGCCGCTGATGGCCGCGTCGACGAATTCCGCGCGCAGCGACGTGGCAGCGCTGGCGATCATCTGCTGCGGGGTCGGCGGAGTTGCCTCGGCGCCAGCGACGGGGATGCCGGTATCGGGGTCGGTAGGAATGTAGGGCGGGATCGCGAGGTCGTCGCGGGGGCTCGCGTAGGAGTTCCATTCGTTGACCAGGGTCAGTTCGTCGTAGGTTTCGAGTTGGACCGCATGGTGTCGCCGGTCACCGTCGGCACCGGGACCCCAGAGCAGGTCAGCTTCGGTCGCGGTGATCTGTGCGGCGTGGGCCAGCGCGGTGACCCGCTGGTGGTACAGCTGCATATTCTGGCTGAATTGGGCTGCGGCAATCGGATTGGTGCCGAAGCTCCACCGTCCGGTTTCGATGCGGTCCGCCCGGGCGGCGGACAGGCCGGCCATCCGTTCCAGATGCCACAGGTCCAGTGCGAGCATGTCGACGTAGAAGTCCTGAGCGGCGTTGTCGCGTGCCGGGTTCTGCCGGACCCCGGCATCGACGCGCGGGCGCGAACTTCGGGTGCCGAGTTCACGCGCGTCCTCGATCCAGGCCGGTTCGATCCCCGCGGTGAGCGCTGTTTGTTCGGCCTGTTCTCGCTGAGCTTCGAGCCCGTCCAGGTGGGTTTGCCACACCGTACGTGGATCGTCCTCGGCGGTTACGGTTTCGAAGTTTTCCCACCCGGCATCCAGGATGCGGGTGTGTTCGGCTGCCAGCAGCCGGATCCGCAGCAGCAGTTGCGCCTGCCATTGGACCACCGACTGCGGCGGCGAGGACTCGGGTTCGGGAGTTGTCATCGCTGTGCTCGCCTTACCGCTCGAACCCGACCGACGCGCCAGGTTCGGGTGGGCGGGTCTCGGGTTCCGAGACCGGTTCGCTGTCCCAGCCCACCGCCCGATCAACCGCCAACGCGGCGTCGACAGCTTTGTCGATGCGCGCCTCGGCGCTCACCTCGCCCGGTGTGGTGGTACCGGTGAGCGCTTGGGTGGCGCGTTCGACGAGCTGGTGGGGGGCCGGAGGTAACGCCATTCCCGGCTCCTGTGTCCTGCCGGCGGCGAGGTTGTCGATGCTGCGGCGCGCTTCGTGTTCGATGCCGCGCCAGGTGTAAGCGCGCCATCGTTCGTGTAGAGCGGCGTCGCTATAGCGGTGCACTGTCGCTGCCGCCAGGTGTGTCCACCCGGCGTCGTCGCGATCCCATATCTCGGCGCGTTCGTCGCCGGTCAGGCCGATGACGTAGCCGGTGTCGTTCGCGCGGGTCCACAGTGCCACCATGTTCCGGTCGAACTGAGCTTGCGCGGCCGGGGCGGGCGGGAAGCGTCCGTCGAGGCTGCGCAGGCGGTGGGCGACGCTGATCGCGGCCATGTGCTCGAGCTGCCACACATCGGCTGCGATGCCTTCGATCATGTGTGCGCGCACGGGGTCCTCACCGTGGCGCGTGGTGGGTGGGGAATGCACGCTGTCGCCCCATCTCAGTCCCCGCGTTCCCATCTCGCGTGCTTGCGCGATCGCCGCGTCCGGGACGCCGATGGCGCTGGCGTGGATCTCGATCTCGTGGCGATCGGCGGCGAGGGCGCGGAGGTGGGTGCGCCAGGTCTGCATCGGGACTTCGCCGCTGCCGTAGTGGGCCTCGTAGGTGGGGTGGCCCTGTAGCAGGACCCGCACATGGTCGGCGGAGGCGTTCTGGATGCGTTCGAGCAGCCGCAGCTTCCAGCTGGGCAGTCCCTCGATCCCGGGTATCGGTTCACTCATGGCTCGGTGCCTCTTCCTGAAAGAGATTGGTTTCCAGTTGTTTTCAAGTTGCTGAATGACGACAGGTTTGTCGGGTCATGGCTCGTGCCCGTGGTTGACCTCGGTCGGGGCCGAGGTGGTCGCGGAGTCGACAGTGTCGGAGGGCGCAAGCGACAGTGGCGAGTCGTCGGTCACGCGGGTGGCCTCGATCGCGGCGTTGATTCCGGCGGCCTCGAGTCCGCGGTCGGGCTCGGTGACCGTCAGTGGTGTGGGACGTCGGTCGAGGGTGATGAGGGCGGTGGCGGCGAGTTCGACCATGCGGTCCGGGGAGATCGGCATATGGGCGGCGATGTCGTCGTGGGTGATCCCGGCGGATTGCAACACGATCACCGGCATCGTGATCGCGGTGAAATCCGTGCCCGCCACCTGGTTCCATTGCGCCGCCACCTGCCGGTCGCTGGATGCGGCGAACTGCTCGGCGACTGCGGTCGACCAGTGCTGGTCGCCGCGCTGCCACACCTGGTGGCGTTCTTCCTCGCTCAATGACAGTGCGTGGGAGACCGCGCCGAGGCGCTGCCAGGTCATGCCCATGACTCGTCGAAACTGCGCTACCGCGGCACCATTCAGCTCACTGCGGCGGGTGTGGGCGGCGGCGACACCGGCCATATCCTGCAAGCCGCGTACGTCCCTGCCCAATGCCTCTGTCAGTGCGCGTCGCTCGACATGTCCGGACCCGAGCAGCACCTGACCCGGCTGCCACTGGCCGCCACGCTCGCCCGCGGCGCGGGCGTAGTCGATCCATGCCTTCGGCACACCGACCGCCAACGCCACACCCTCGATCTGTTCGCGCGACCGCTCGCCGATACGCAAGTGCTGCAATACCTCTGGCGATGGACTGCGGTTTCCGGCGATACGGGTGCGTTCGAGGCGCTGGCGGTTGTCGTAGGCCAGGTTCTGCACGGCTTTGAGCAGATGCGCCTGCAGTGTGGTCGGTGTGTCCATCTCACCGACTCCCGCCGCCAGGTAGTCGAACCGCCGCAGTTCTGGGTTCGCTGGTCATGGTTCGATTCCCGGATCCGGTGCCAGCGTGTGGGAAGGTGCGGGCGGTTCGGCATCCAGATCGAAATCCAATTCGGTGAGGCCGTCGCCCGTGGTGCCGGTGGCATCGATCGCGTCGCCGATCACCGCTCCCTCTTCGGGCTCGATGTCGCCGGACAGATCAGCGAACTCGTGAGCCAGGTGGGTGGCAAAACTGAGCTCCTCGGTGAGACCGACGATGTCCTCCATCGCCACCGACGACCCGGCATGCTCCCCCGCCCTCGCGTCGAGGTCATCGAAGCTTTCGATGACGGTGGCGTCGATGACGTCGGTGTAGTCGGTGCCGGTGTCTTCTACGAAACGCTCGTCGAAGGCGTCGGCGTCGCGTTGGTGTTGCTCGGACAACCCCTCCGCGCCCTTGGCGGCTGCGAACGCCGCTGCCGAAGCCTTCGCTTCGCCGGATTCACCCTGGGCGGTCAAAGTGTCGCTGAAACCCGCTGCACGGCGCCGGGTCTCGATCAGCAACTTCTTGAATTCGACGTCGAGCGCGTGCAGTTCGACCGCGCGGGTCTCCCGGTTGGTCTGGTGTTCGCGTTCGAGCTTTCCTGCCTTGTTTCGCCGGTCCAGGTCGGCATCGGCGCGTTGGATTTGTCGCCACTTATGCCACTGCTCCATCTCATGCGCTCCACCGCCGCGCTCGATGCGGGCACGCACCTCATCGACTCTGGCGGAGTTGAGTTCGCGCTTGTGGCCCGCTTCTTCCACTGCGTCGATCACCCGGAGACGGTGTTCGATGAAGGAACGCTGCTCCTTGGAGTTTGCGTGACGGATCCGTTGCTCGGACTCGGCCTTCGACCGTGCTTCCCCACCGCGGCCGCGCATCAGCGCGGCGGTGGTGTGCGCGGTTTGCAGCGCCTGAACGAAACCGCCGCGCATCGCCTGGCTGCTCTCTTCGACCGGATCGCCACTCACGAGAGCACCTCCATCCCCGACAACCCCCACGCCGCCCCCGCAGCGGTACGGGTAGCGCGGGCGTACACCGCCCATCTGATCGGGGGTTGGTCACCCGGTTGCAGGTCCACTCCGAGCACACGGCTCGCCGTGGTCGCGGTATCGGTGAGATGGTCGTCGCTGCTCACGTGAACGGATGCGGTGATCGTGGTAGCGGCGGTGCGCCACTGCTGCCATTGGGTGGTGCTCACTGGCGCCCACACCACGGCCGCGGCCTCTGCGCGGCTGGCGAATCCGGGATCCATCAACGCCCGCGCGGCCCGAAATGCCACCCGCTGATCGGCGTGCTCGCTCGGCCGATAGCTGAACACGGCGCGCACCACCGCGGTCAGCACGGCGTCAGCCGAACACGGGTCTACCATGGCGAACGGCGGCGCGAAACGCACTGCCGTGCAATCCCGCTCATCATTGGCCGCAGGTTGAGGTGTGTTCGCGGCGCAGGCGGTGGTCATTGCGGCGACGGCGATAGCGGCGGTCAGGACGGTTGCTGCGGTCATGCCGGCTCCCGGTGTGGGTGTAGGAGGGCGCCGAGGTCGCTGGTGTACCAGTCGATGGCGTCGCGGCGGCTGCATTGTTCGGCGGCCGGGATGTGCACGGGGTTGGTCACCACGTCGAGTACCAGCGCGGCGGTGACGGCGGCACGGTGCAGGTTCTCGACGTCGATGCCCTGGCCACGGGCCAAGATCAGGTGCAGGGTGGCCGCGTCGGCGCCCCATTGGGTGCGTGCCCATCCGGCTAGCCAGATCGCTTGTCGTGCTGAGCCTTCTGCCGCTTCGGCCCTGGTTTTGATGACGGTGCCGATCGGAAACCGGTCATGCCAGATGACCTGTCCGTCGGAACGGCAGACGGTAAAGGTGTCCAGCGTGGCAGCCGACCACAGCGTCAGGCGCGGCCCGCGCGCCGCCATAGCGATCAACCTCTGATCGAGCGTGCGACGGCTGGCTTCGGTCTGACGCAATCCTTCGTAGTCGATCCCGGCTTCGACCAGCAGTGCGGTCAGGTATCGCTCGAAGGTTCCAGTGTCGGTGAACCCGTGTTCGATCGCGACTCGATCGAATTGGCCGGTGCTGATGAACCCGTGCAGCTCGGCCGCGCGCACGCGCACAACCATCTCCGGCGTGACGTCAGAGTACGGAGACGCCACTGCGGGTGTGGTTTTCATGCTCGTCCTCCTGGGATGGTGTCGAGGGGTGAAGTGGTGGTGGGAACTTCGTAGCGGCGCACGTCGGTGTGTTCGTCCCAGGCACTGAGCGGGGTCAGAGTGACGGTTTGCCCTGTCTGCGGCGCGTGCAGCAGCATCTCGGTGTCGGTGTTGTCGTCGGGGCCGGAGTAGACCCGGCCGTAGTAGATGCCGACGTGATGGGAATCCGTCCCGCCCGGGGTGGTGAAGAAAATCAGGTCCCCCGGTGCCCGATCCGCGTACGGCACCGGGCGCGCACTGGGGTGGTCTTGTTGGGCTTGGGTGTAGTGCGGCAGGCGGATCCGGCCACCGGAGGCTTGGTAGATCGCGTAGAGAGTCAGGCCGGAGCAGTCGAACCCGCCGCCGGTCGGGCCGGTGCTGTCGCCGCCGCCCCACACGTACGGTGTGCCGATCCATTTCGTCGCCGCCTCGATGACCGCGCGACCGAACTCGCTGGCGTGTGTGGGTAGTGGTGTCCCGGATCCGTTGGGCCCGCACCCGGCGGGAGGCCCGTCTTGGTTGGAGGGCATCGAGGCGGTATCGATGTCGGCGAACATCGCATAGAGCCGTTGCGCCAAATCCAGTTGTGCCCCATAGGCATTGGGCGCGGATTGTTCGATCGCCTGTGCCAGATCGGCCGGTGACATGTGTGCGGCGGCGGTCCCGAGTTGCGCGGCGTGGTCGTAGAACCAGTTGATTTGGTAGATCGGGTTCATCAGGGTGGCGATACCGACTGATCCCCAGACGCTGGCACGCATCTGGTGCGGGCCGAGTGAGTCGTGGTCGTAGCCCAGGCCGTCGTTGCTGTAGTTGAGCGATTGCGGCACTGCGGGGTTGGCGAGGTTGCGGAAGGTGGATTCGGTGGCGGCGGCGGCCAATTCGGCGATGATCATGTTCTGTGACATGCCGCGTTGTTTGCCGATCGCGACACCGTTGCGGGCTAGCTGTAACTGGTGCTCCGACAGCCCCACCACTGATTTTCCTGTGGCACCACTGATTGCGGCGGCACTGTTGGCCAGTGGAGCAGCGCACGAACGAGCCGAATCGACGCCGACCACCATCAGCAGCAGTAGGATCAGCGCAATCGGTAGCGAGATCGCTGTCGCGATGACGGTTTTCGAGGGATTCATCACCTGCTCGCTTCCCCTGCCGCGGGCAGGTTGTCGAAGCGGCGGTTGGTGTTATGGATATCCGCAGCACGCTCGGTGGGGGTGAACACCAGCCGGAACGGGATACCGGGTTCGTCGGCTTCGCCGGTCTTGAGAAGGAAACAGCCTGTGCCCGGTGGGGTTTCGCGACGTGAGGGGTCCAAGTCGTCATCCGAGGGTGGGCGCGGCGCCGCCCATGAAGTGACCAGACGTTTCTCGGTGTCGGTGATGCCGACCGCGTTGCGGATGCGGTTGATCTCCTCCGGCCCCACCGGTCCGATCAATTTCGCGCGAGCTCGCTCGAAGAACCCGAGGGCTTTGGCTTGTACGCCGACGGAGTCGAAGGCGGCGAGGTCTTTGATGGTGTGGCTGCACATGATCAGCCCGGTCCCCAGCGCGCGATTCAATCGGGTCAGGGCATCGACGCGGTCGACCATGAAATCGCCCACGCCCAGCACCCGCCAGATCTCATCCATGACGACTTCGAACGTGCGCGGCGGGGCGAGACCGGCGTCAGCGAGTGCGTGCGCGGCGGCCACTGCGCCGAAGCCCTCGCTCCAGCAGACCATGAGCACCGCCGCCAAGAGTTTGGTGTCGCCTTCGGGGATGCGGGAGACATCCACACACACTGCGGGGCTGGCCAAGTCCAGGCCGGTGGTGGTCGGCCCGTTGAAGATCGCGCCGAACGGTCCTTCGACCAGCGCGCGCAGGGACCGGCGCAGGGTTTTGGTGCTGGCGCGGTAGGCGGGTTCGTCGTCTTCCTCCGCGAACTGGCGCAGTTGTTCCCCACCGCCGGAGATGACTTCTAGCAGGTTCGACAGCAGCGGTGGGTGTTCGTAGCTGAAACCACCTGTTGGGCTGTAGAGTTCGCGCAGCCCGGCGGCGAGCAGGACTTCTTCGTAGTCGGCGACGCGGGATCCGCGGACGAGTTCGATGAGCCCGGCGACGATGTTGACCTGCCCGGCTTCGACCCGCGCACTGACCTGGCGGCGCTGGTCCGGGTCGGTGAGCCGCGCCACCACAGCGCCGAGCGCGCCGACATCGAGGGGGTTGATGGTGCCGTGCCCGTAGCCGACGTCGACGACCTGCCCGCCGAGTTTCACGACGAGGTCGCGGTAGTCGGGTTTGGTGTCGCCCATGCACAGCACGGTTTCCCCGGCCGCGACCGCGCCGGTGACCATGCGCCGGATCAGGCTGGATTTACCGAAACCATTGAGCGCCAGAACGAATGCGATCGGGGCGGTGATAAAGCCCCGCAGGAACCAGCTCATCGGGTCGAAATGCACCGGGGCGCCGGTGATGTAGTGCGCGCCGACCGGCGTGCCGACGGTGGGAGCGCTGGCACCAACAGTGAAGGGCCACAGCCCGCCCACTTGCACGGTTGTCGCACGCCACTCCCGCATGCCGGGCACCACCGCGGCGCGGCCACCGCCGAGCCCGCGATACCCGCGATCGGTCAGCGACAGCAGCGATCGGTCGAAGCCCTCGCGGCCGGCGTCGGCTGCGCGGCGCGCAGCGGTGGCCCGGCGATGATCATCGCTGGATATCGCCAGCCGTGCCCGCCAACCCCGCGGCCCAGCCTTGGTGGCATGGGCCTCTGTCGTGGCGCGCGCCGCCGGTGTGAGAACCCGGACACCGGCGATCGTTTCGGTGCGGGCTGCGCGAGATCCCTTGGGGCGGTGGGCGTTCAATTTGACACGCCCTTGGAAATGGAAGTGTGCTCGGGCAGGATCAACCCGATCCCCAGCGACGCGGCGAACGCGGCGGCCTGGCTGCCGTAGCAGCGGCGCACCGCCAAGCGGGAGGCAGCGGCCATCGCTTTCACCGACGCTTCGATGCCGGGCAGGTCCCCGTCGAGGTGATCGGTGACCGTCACCAGCGCCCCGAACCGGGTCAAGCCCGCCCCACGCGCCTGCTCCTCTCGGGCGGCTTGAGTATTGCCGACCCGGATCCGCGCCGACGCGCTCGCGATCCCGCGTTCGGTCTGCTCCGCCGCGACCGCGTCACGAAAATCGGAGTCCACCAACGTGGTTGCCTCAGCGGCCGAATGCAGCCGGTAGACGATCGCCACCCGCTTGCGTGGCACGTCGGCGCGCGGGCGCAGTAGCTCCTCGAGCACGGTTTCCATGACCGCCCCGCGTGGGGCGGCGTCCATTTCCCAGGTGATCGAGCGAGCACCGTCATGCAGGTAGTGATCCCAGCGGTCCCTGTGCGCCAGTGGGCCGACCGAGTCCCATGACTGTGTACGCAGGATCTCGGCACCGGCGGCTTCGACATCGCGTTGGGAGGCGAGGTCGTAGCGGGTGCGCACCAATCCCAGGACCTCCCACACCTGCAGCGGTGTCGCCGGGAGCCCCGCGCGGGCCAGCTGAGACAAGACCCCTTGCAGGCGTTGCCCGATCTCGCGGGCCTGCTCGGCCTCATCACGGCGGATGCGGCCCTTGCCGATCGCGCGGTAGGTGATCGCGATGCGCGCCTCGATCCGCACCCCGACCCCACCGATATCAGCGGCGGCTTCCCGCATCACCGCCTTCGCATACGCCGGGGCATCCGGGCGCACCAACCGGGCGACCTCCCGGGCTTGCTTGAGGCGGGTTTCGACGACGTTGTCCAACACCGCGGTCACCGCGACGACTTCCCCACCGCGACTCTGAGTCGCCAGGAACTGGCCGAATCCTTCGACCCAGGCGTCGATCTGGGCTTGGTCGACGAGTTCTTTGCCGCGTGGGATCACACGTAGCACCACCGTGTAGTGGTCGCTGCGGCGGATGTGGATCATGGCGAAGCGTTTCCCGCCCGCCGTCTCGTACTCCGAGAGCCGCGAATCTGCCAGCAGCCCAGGAAGTTTCGCGATGCCGGGGATCTTGGAGAACCGGCCGGCCTGGTAGACGTGCTCACCGCGAGCTGCGGCGGCGGCGAACTGGATGCGCAGCAAGGCGATCTCCCAGCCGGTGCGGCCGTTGCGGGTGATCGCCAGTGGCGTGAACACCAGCGCTGCGGCGGCGACCAAGCTCGCGGCCACCGACAGTGACCGAGTGAGCATGAACCCGACCATCACGGTGATGATCAAGGCCAACCCGAGCATGGACACACCCCAGGTCAAGCCGAAGAACCCGGCCGAGCGAGGGCGTTCCCAGCGTCCGTACATGCGCGTGGTCATCGCCGAACCTCCCCCGGCCCCAACGTATCCGGATCCAGACCGCCCTCGGTAGCGTCTCGGGTCTGGCTCTCGAGGGCCGAAGCCCCTTGCTGCCCCAGTTGCGCACCCAAGGCGACCGCGCCGGCTACGCCGCCAGCAGCACCGGCCGCCTCCCCGCCGCTGCCCGCACCGGCCGCGTTCGACGACTTCGCTGCTGCGGCTTCTGGTGGCGGCGCACCACCACCGTTCGACCCGCCGCCCGAGCGACCGTGGCCGCCCCCTGAGCTGCCCGCCCCCGAGGCGGAGGAACCGTTACCGCCAGTACCACCGCTGCCGTCGGGCATCGGGCGGCCCCCTCCGACACCACCGCCTCCTGGAGAGGGGTCCTTGGGTGGTGATGCGCCGCCAGGGTCGTTCTCGCCTTCGCTGACCTTGCGGCCACCCGAACGGTCGCCCAGCGATGCCATCGCGACTCCTGCGCCGCCGCCTGCGAGCACGGCTGCCGCGCCGCCACCGCCGCCGAGGGTAGCCACCGCGGGTGCGACCAGCCGGATCAGCGCGGGCAAAACAATCACCGTCATGACCAGCAAGATCAGCCCTAGGAGCACCAGCTGTGGATCCTTCTGATCACGCCCGGCCACGGTGAACGCCATCGCATAGATCAGCGCCCCGACCGGCTTCCACAACACGAACGCCAGCGACCAACTCAACAGACGCTTGTATGCCTGAGAACCTGGGCCGGTCCCAGAAGCAGCCGCCGCGATCGGGATCACGGCGACGACCAGGATCAGCAAGGCTTGCCGCAGCACCAGCATCACCAGCTGTATGAGCATGCTGATGATCCCGAGGAGGAACAGCACGAATAGGACACCAGTTCCCAATCCGGAGTTGTTCGTCCTGAGATCGAACTGGGTCAGCTCAGCGACGATGTTGTGGGCGTCGCCTCGGGATGAGTCGAAGATCACCCACTCGGCGAAGGCGTCACCGGCATGGGTTCCTGCGGTGATGACCGCAGCGAAGGCCATTGAGGCGAACACCGCCCGGCCCAACATCAGCAGGCTTTCTTGTGCCTCACCGGCGACCCCACCGCGCTTGGCCAGTGCAAGCCGTGCCGCAGCGAACATGATTCCGCAGGTGAGCAGCAGCACCTGTAGGCCGCTGGTGTATTCCCGGATGCCCGACAATGTCGGTCCGAGTCCTCCCTGGTTGTCTGTCAGTTGCGGCGAGGGCAGCGCTGTCCACCAGGTCATGACGAATCGCAGGATGCTGCTGAAGCTCTCCGCGAATTGCGCGACTATGTCGTCGAGGACCGAGTCGGCCGCTTCGGAGGCGGCGTGGCCGAGTTGTTCGCATGCCTGTTTCGGCCCCAGCGGCAGGTCGCAGACATCGAGAGTGGGCATCTGGGTTCGCCATGTCGTGATCGTGGTGACCGGAGTACCGGCGAGGGCAATATCGGTCACGACAGGCCCTTCCAGTTTCCGAATCCGGTCAGAGATGCGGCGGAAGTGCCTGGGCCCCAGAGTGTTTCGATATCGTCTGGGACTCGTACGTGCCAGTCGCCGTCGATCCAGGCCATCGGCCAGGTCGAGATCGTGTAGCCGATGTCGTTGTGAGTGGCGAACTGCACCAGGGCGAGGTCTTCGCGGTAGCCGGGCTGGATCCGGACGCCGTCGGGCACCACGACGTAGCGGGCAACGTCGCGGGTGCGTTCGCGGGAGCGGGCGAACCGGTCGAGTAGCGCTTGGACTCCGCCGTAGTAGCGTTCGCGCACTACCTGCTGCCAGACCCGGTCTGGTGCGGCTAGGGCGCGGGCGAGTGCGTCAGCGGCGGCCAGGGCCGCGCCTTGCGGGGTGTGGGCGAATCCTGTTGCGATGCCGTCGTGAATCCGGGCGGGTCCGTCACTGCCCGATGCCGGGAGTGCCGCCCCACCCCAGCCGCGCTGCCACTGCATCCGGTTGGGCGGGGTGGTCAGGTAGTCCGGACTGGCGGGGTCGGTGCGGGTGCTCGGATCTTGGGCAAGCGCAACCCCGGATTCGTCGTTGGGCACTTCGAGGCGGTTGCCGAACAGGTCTGTGGTCGGCGGCAGGGGAATTGTGGTCGGCGGCAGGTCGGGGAACGTTCGCTCGGTCGGTGCGGGATTGTTGCCGGGGTCGGCAGGGATGTCGCGCGGGCTGTTGTTGGTGATGGTCAGTACGAACACAGCGATCACCACGGCGGTGATACCGGTGAGCAGGATGATCAGCTGGCGAGGGGATCTCATGAATTGGGCTCCTCAGCGCGGGGTGAACACGACGAGCTCGGCGGGGAGCACCGCAACGGTGGTGACCGGGGGTGAGGTCGCGTCCTCGGATAGGTGCAGCCGCCAGTCCCCGCCTTGCCACAGGACGCGGGCGTTGTTGCGGGTGATGGAGTTGTCGGGGTGGATGGTGTAGATGTCGACGTCGGTGTCGTCGAGGGTGTACTGGGCTATTACGTAGCCCAGGACTTTCGGTGCGCCGCTGATGATTGGTACGGTGATCGATGTCTGGGCGCGGGCGGTGGCCCAGCTGTCGCGGCCGGGTCCTTCGGCGAGCATGCGCTGGCCGACCGTGGGCCATTGGCTGTCGGTGGCGATCGACATCCGCACCGTCGAGTGGATCGCGGCCAGCGCGGCACCTGCGGGTGAGCGGTCGAATCCGCTGGCTACTGGTCCTTCGATGTGCTCGGGGCCTTGGTCAGCGACGGGTAGGTCCATGCCTTGGAAGCTCTGCCAGCGCAATCCGGTTGGCGCGGTGACGGTTACGGTGGCGCTCGGCTGTGCGGATCCGCTGGTGTCCTGGCCAGCGCAGGCGCGCAGGCTCGCTACGGCGAGCGCTCCGGCGAATACGAGCAGTGCCACTATGCCGATCCGGTGTGCACGTAAGGGGTTCACGGGTCGGTCTCCTTCAATCGTTCAGGTGGGCAGGACGGCGATGGCGATGGAGCTGGCCGAACCGAGCAGGGCCGCGCCCAGCAGGGCGCCGAGCAGTCCTTCGATGCTTTCTTCGCGGTACATGCGGATCGCCAGTAGCCCGCCGACCCACACCGCGCGGGCGATGCACAGCAGCAGCACGAACCACATCAGGTAGCCCAGCAATTGAGTCAGCGGCGAAAGCACCTGCGCGGGAAGTGGTTTGGCGGTCACAGCGGGCCACCGTGCTGTTGGTGGGTGCGGTAGGCGACCTCGAGTGCGGCCAGGATCGGCTCGCAGGCTTTGGCGGGCTCGATGTAGGGCAGGCAGTGTCCGGCGTAGGGGACACTGTCGTAGTCGCCCCAGATTCGTTCGGCCAGGTGCTGGGATCTGGCCGGTGCCACGACAGGGTCGAGTTGCCCGGCCACTACCCAGGACGGGACGGCCCGTAAAACGCTGGCGGCCTCAGCCGTCAGAGTCGCGCCGCCGTAAACGGCGAGGTCGGCGAGCATCACGTCGAGGTTCTCGAGGCGCGTTGCGCCGCCGGTGGCGTCGAACGGGCTGCGGCGCGGCGCCCGATAGCGGACGGGCGGCTCGAACAGGTAGGTGGTCAGTTCCTCAAGCAGTTGACGCGCTGCGCGTCGGGACCGTCTTCCCTGGCTGCGGACGTCAGGGGTTGGGCGCCAGGGGAATTCGGGGCAGCCGTTGAACAGCACGATGCCCGCCAAGGCGCGGGCACGGTGTGGGTACTGCTCGGCCCATGCCTGCACCAGCAGCGATGCCACCGAGTGCGCGACCAGCACGACCGCTCCGTGAGCGTGGGCGAGGACTGTGTCGAGGTCATCTACCAGCGTCGGCAATATGGTTCGGGCCGCGGGGTCTGGGTGCTCGGATGTGCCGTGTGCGCGCTGGTCGTAGACGATCTGGGCGATACCGCCATCAAGGCGTTGGTGCAGGCACTCGGTCAGCGGCGTCCAGTAGGTGGAGTCGGTGAGCAGGCCGTGGACGTAGACCACGCTCGCCGCAGGACAGGCCGGGCCGAGGCGTGCGGCCGACAGCCGCAGCCCGTCAGCGGCTGCGATGGTGAACGGTTTCGCGTCGCGATCATGGACGGTGTTGTTTTCGCGTGTGGTGTGCGCCGCGGGCGGGAACCGGGTGTCGGCTCTGCAGCTACCGGGCATGATCGCGGAGGGTTGGGGATGAATCGGAAAGTGGCGCATGGGTTATGCGCCTCCGTTGACGACGGCGTTCATGATGGTTCCGGCGCTGGTGGCGATGATGCCGCCGACCAGAGCGCCCAGGATGATCTTGGGGGATTCGACCGCGCCGCCGTGGAATCTCTCCCACCCGAACTTCCCACCTGCGTAGATCAAGGCGGCGATCCCGGCGAGCATGACGATCCAGGACAGATAGTTGACGAGGTTGATCAGCTTGTCCGCGCCCGGCGGCGCTACAGGGGTTGGTTTGATTTCTTGGGCGAGCACGGTGATCGCCTCGCCGACCGCGTAGGCGGTGGTCATGGCGTTTTCTCCGAATCCTGTTGTGCAGCAGCCTTACTGCGGGCGTCTGCGAGGTGGGTGATGATTTGGGTTCCGGCGCGGTGCACGTCGGTGGGGACCGCATCGCGCAGCCCTGATCGGCGTGGTGGCGGTGGGTCGTATGGCACGTATTGGGCGAGTTCGGCGAGTTCACAGACGACGAGTTCGTCGTGCCAGCCGATCTCGTAGATGTGGGCGACCAGTTCGGCGACCACAGCGCGATACCGGCGCACCACTGCGGGGACCTTTCCCGGGCGAGCCGCCGTGAGTACCAGCCCGATCACCTGCACACCCTCGGGTGTCAGTCCGGCATGCCATTCGCGGAGCCGTCCAGCGGCTGCGGTGAGTCCAGGCATGCACAGTCGGGCGGCGATAATGACGTGTTGGGTGGTTCGCAGTGACGCCGGCCAGGCCAGACCGGTGTCGGCAGCCGGTGCCCACCATCGCGCCAGGGTCGAGGTTCCGGCACCGCCATGTGCGCCGAGCACAGCGAATAGCGGTGGATGCGCACCTGTGGTCGGCAGCGGTGTCTCCCGCGCCGGTGCCAATTGTTCTGGCGCGGTGATGGTGCCCGGGTCGAGACGCTGCCCCAGGTCGTGGTCGTCTCGGTGCAGATGCAGCGGAGCGGCCATCGCTCAGCCTCGCTTCTGAATGTTGGTGATGACGATGCCGTCCGGTGCGTGGCCGACGTTGATCAACTGCAGGTAGTCGATCCGCTGCCCGTCGGGATGCTGCTCGACCAGATGTACTTCCGCGGCGCCCTCGGCGATCGGGGTGATCGCGACACAATGGGTGGTGCCGATCGGTATGGAGGCGATGCCTGCTGCCAGCCCCTCGAGGGTGAGGCCAGCCTCGGGGGCGACCAGCCGCAAGGCGGCTTCGGCGCTGTGCTGTCGGTAGTAGGCATGCTCGAAAGCCACGATCACTCCTGTCAGGCTGTGGGTGTCGCCAGCGGTGCCGGTGACGGTCTGCCCCGACAGCCCGGTGCATGCCCCACCGGTTGATGAGGTCGTTGGTGGAGGGCTCGCGGTCGTCGTCGGGATCACCGCGGCCGTGTCCGGATGGTTGATCGAGCTGATTCCCACAGCGATCAACGCGGCGGCCACGCCGAGTGCGCTGGTAAGCCCGATCCATACCCGCCGCGGTATGCCCGCGCGAGTTCCGGCGGGCTGCGGGGGTTGCTGACGGATCCACTGCCATTCGGTGCCGCACTCAGGGTTTACGTCGCCGCTGGAGAGCGGGACTGGTTGCAGGACAACAGGTTCGGCGGGATGAAGCCAGCCACCGCCATGATCGGTGTCGATATCGGTTCGGGTGTTGAGCATCTCGGTTCTCACCTCCTCGGTGTGGTTAGCGGGCCCTTCGGGCGGGGGCCAGGGGAGAATCAGCCGACAAGGTTTGGGTACGTCGGCGAATTCGGGCTCCGCCCGAAGGGGTCTAGGGGCCAGCACTCGACGTCGGGGCCGTCGGTGTCACAGCCGGGCCGCTGGGGCGCGATGTCGTGGTCGTCGAGCGGATGACGGATCGCGGTGGGGCTGAAGCGATTCCAGTGGCAGCGATGTCACGGGCCAGCGCGGTGAACCAGTCGGCGGTGACGCGCAGCATTGAGTGCCCGGTCTGTGTGGCGGGCACGGTTTGGTAGGAGTCGTGGCGGCCGGTGGTATCGCTGTATTTGGCGGAGCTGGCCAGGGTGTAGAGCTCGCTGTGGTCGGTGATGGTGCTGGTGATCGCGTCGAAGGCTTGATTGATCCAGCGGCTCGCTGTCTGCGGCGGTATCAACTCCACGACCGCGGCTGCGAGCTTGGTGCCCAATGTAGCGATCGCCGCCCACGGATTGGTCATACCGACAGTCGCGAGCTCGGCAACCGTCGCTGGTGTGAACACCTTCTGCGCCACCGATACCACGGCACCGAGCCCGATCGTGCCGAGCTTCATCAGTGCTGAGAGGGCGTCGGCAGGTGCTGGTGGTGTGGCGGTCGGACTGGACGCTTCGGCCAAGCGTTGACCGAGAGATTTGCTGGGGTCGTAGGACAGCTGATCCAGGCTCGTGCCGCTCAGGTCCTCGTTGACCACATTCACTGCTGTCGTATAGACCGTCGCCGACAATGCCTGCGCGACAGTGGAAATCGCGGTGATCGGATCCCGCAGATCCGACCGTGCGGCGATATTGGCCACCGTAGTGACCAGCGGGCCCCCAGCTGGTGCGTCGCAGGTAGCGTCGCCTGCGACACACAGATCCGCCACTCGCCCGACCAACGCTCCATACCCGTTCGACCCCGCCGAGGCGGCGATCCCGGTACCGGTCAACGCTGGATTGCTCAGCGTGATCGAGGCGACCTTCGCCCCCGTCGTACCGGGCGCCGCCGTGGGTGTGATCGCCTGGGACAGGCCGGGCAATACCGAGGTATTGGCCATGCGAGCCGGGTTGGCGAGCAACGCAATTCCGGCGATTCGGTCCGCAGCGATCTGGGCGCTGCCGGTTCCGACTCGTTGGGCGAAGGTCGAGACCGCGGCTGCGCCCTGGGCGTAGCCGGCTGCGGCGATCTTGGTGTTGGGACAGCGCGCCACGACCTCGGCGGCCATCTGTTCCAGGCGCTGGGCAGCGGCGGTGATCGCGGCGTCGTAGGGCAGGGCCGTCCCTCCGGCCGCTTGGCCGTAGGGGACGTAGGCGCGCTGCACGAGATCCCCTGCGGCAGCGGTCAGCGGACCGAAGACCTGGCCCAACGCCCCGGAGTCGCTGACGAGTCCGGCGTCTGAGGATGCTTCCTCAGGGCCCTGCACCCCCAGCGCATAC
Organism: Nocardia sp. NPDC102475; assembly: GCF_055584605.1. Lineage (NCBI taxonomy): Bacteria > Bacillati > Actinomycetota > Actinomycetes > Mycobacteriales > Nocardiaceae > Nocardia > Nocardia sp. NPDC102475. The sequence continues at coordinate 37,705 of NZ_JBVJLS010000044.1, forward strand.
AGGCTTGGGCACTTCGCACTGAGAGGGACACCATCATCGGCGCGCACCGCGCTGACACTGGCGACCGACACGGTGATCAGCGCGAGTAGTGTCGCGGCGCCCCTTCGCAACGTCGGGATCTTGATAGTGCAGGGATGCATCGGTTTTCACCTCGATCTGGGGTGGGCTAGGGCCTGCCCGCACCCCGGCGAGGGGTCGTGGTGCGAGCAGGCGATTCAGGTGGTCTGCGGGCTCGGTGGTGCTGGGCGTGGGCTGTGGTCGGGTCGGCGGGCCAGAAAGTTGGCCAGCCGGGCGGTGGCTTCGGCGGCACCGTCGGTGGCGGCGCCGCTGTGGCTGTTCGTGTATTCCCGCCAGCTCAAATCGACTCCGAGAGAGCGATATTCGGCGAAAAGATTGCGTCCCATCGCCACCGGCACCAGGGCGTCCTCGGTGCCGTGATACAGATGAACCGGCACCTCCGGGGCCGCGTAGCCGTTGACCTCGTTGGCCAGCACGTACTGCCAGATGGGGTCATTCCAGGGATCGACTCGCTCGCACCAATGCCCCAACGGCCGGTTGCGATAGGTGACCAGCAGCGTCGCCGCGTCGAGTTCTCGAGCCTGCTCGACGATGCGGTGCCCCTCATCTGTGAGCAGGTGCCCCACCGGCAGATGGGTGTATGCACGCGCAAGCCCGATCAGTCCCGCCAATGCCAGCCCCGCCCACGGCCCGCCATCGATCTCAGTGATCAGCGCACCGGGATCGGTCACAACAGCTCCGGCAGCGACCCCACGAAGATCCAGCTCCGGCGCATATCGGGGATGCTGCTCGGCGGCCGAAATCGCCGCGCGCCCACCATCGGCGTACCCCCACGCCACGCACGGTGCGCTCGCCAAGTCCAGTTCCGGCAGTGTGCCCACCGCGCGGGCGAGGTCGAGCACAGTGTGCGCGGCAGCGCGACCGGCTAGGAACATATGCGGTCCCAACCCGGTGATGCCCAAGCCTTGCCCGTCGGGCACAGCTACCGTCCAGCCGCGCGCGAGCGCGCTGGCGATGAACCAGGTTTCCGGTTCTGTTCCCTCTCCCGCCAGTAGCTGCGATGGTGCGCAGCGCCCACCAAGACCGTGAAAGGCCGTGCAGTACACCAGGATGGGACTCGGGCCTGCCGTGTGCGGTCGCTCCGGTGTGATCACGATTCCCGATGCCGGGATGGGGCCGTTGGATGCGGTGCGAGTGGCGTAGACGATCTGCCATGCCCGTTTCGCGCCGGGCAGCGCCGGGGTGGCTACACGGCGGCGCCGGAGGACCTCCCCTGGGTGCGGGGTGAAGTCGATTTCGGGGCGGCTGTAGAAGTCATCGGCGGTGGTGGGTTCGGTCATTATCGGCTCCCGGCGATATCGTGGGCGAGGGCGACCATCCAGGCGATGCCCGAATTGAGTTGGCCGTTGATGGCGTAGTTGTTGTGTCGGGCGACGGTGTCGGCGTAGCGCACCCAGATCGCAGGATTGAGCAGATCGGCGTTGTCGGCGACGAGCCCAGCCCACGCCGAGCCGAGTTGGCCGGCGAGCTTGGGCAGCAACCCGATCGGGTTCGCCGCTACCGTCGCGGTGATTTCGTTCCACCGCGCGCCCGCCGCACGGACCTCCTCCAGGCTCGGCCCCGGGGTACGGGGGTCGGCGGCCTCGACCAAACGGCCAGCCAAACCCAGCTGCGGGGCGTAGTCGACGTTGCCTGCACCGACCTGGAAATCGTTGAGCACCACGGTCGTCCAGGCATCGCCCATAGCATCGGTGAACAACGCGTTCAGTGATCCGATAGCGGCGACCGGGTCGTGCAGGTCGGCTTGAGCAGCGATCTCGGCACCGACGCGCAACAAAGCGGCCCGGTCCGGTGCCGAGCAAGCCAGGTCACCGTCGGTGCAGATATCGGCGACACGGCCGGTCAGTGCGCCGTAGCTGGTCGCTCCGTCAGCAATGCCGCCGCCACCGGCGAGCGGGTTGGAGATCTGCACCGCCGACACCGCGGCCCCGCTGGTGCCGGGTGCAGGATCGGGCACAGTCTGCCCCGGGCGGCCGGGGAAGATCGGCGCGTCCGGAGCGCGGTCGGGATGGGCATACAGCGCGATCCCGGCGACGCGATCGGGCGCGACCGGTCCAGCGCCCGCGCCGATGTCCCGGGCGAACGATGACATCGCCTGCGCACCTTGGGAATAGCCGATCCCGGCGATCATCGTGCCGGGGCACGTGTCCGCGATCTGCGTGGCAGCGGCATCGAGCTGGTTGCGGGCGTCGGTCACCGACACCACATACGGGTCCGGCCCGCCACCGGGAACCACGCCACCGAACCCAGCGCCGTAAGGAATGTAGCTGCGCTGCACCAGACCCGGCGCGGCCGACAGGACCGGCGCAATCAGCGCGCCAACCACTCCTGTATCCGCGAGCGGATCCGCGGTCGGTGAGGACTGCCCGGTGCCTTGCACACCGAGCACATAAAGCGCCGGGCACCCTGCCAGCGGCACTGCCCTAGCCGACCCAGCGGCAGTGGTGGTCGCCCCGAGCAAGCCCAGCACGGTAGCGGTAGCTACCGCTGCAGCGACGACACGTGCGCGGTTGTTCGCGTCTGGGTTCATGGCTGCCCGACCCCGACTCCAGCACCGAACCCGGCACCAACCGTGCCCGCGGCGACAGCACCGACAACGGCTGCGGGGACGCCGACAACGACGGCACCCGCGACCGCACCCGCGGCGGCACCGAGCGCGGTCCCTGCCACGCCGGAAGTCACCGTGCCGATAATCGCCACCGGCACAACCGTGCCGAGCGCAGCCCCGGCAATACCGCCGATGGTGCCTCCGACCAGGCCACCGACCACTGCTCCCGCAGCAGCTACCGGCACTCCAGCGACCACGGCACCCGCGCCACCACCGATTCCGGCACCAGCCAGGGTGGCACCACTGACCCGGTCCGAACGTCCGGCGGGGATCCCGATCGAATCCAAAGCGGTCGCGACCTGAGCTTCAGCACCCGCTGCGGCGTCGTTGATGGCATCCGCACATTCCGCCGGCAGCCAGTCCGGACGCGGGGTCTGCCACTGCCCGATACGGATCGTGTTCTCCGGCGGCTCGATCGGTGCCACCGGAGCAACAGGCTCAGGCAGATGAAGCTCCTCGATCCTGATCGGTTCCACCGGCTCTTCCGGCGGTGGAACCGGACGCGACGTCGCCTCGTTACGGATCTCCGGCGACTGGGAGTAATACACCGGCGGCGGTGGCTGCGTCGGAGCGGGTTCAGGTTCGGGCGGTGGTGGCGGTGGCGGGGTGACAGTGCCGGGTTGGGCGGGGCTGGTGACACCGGGTTGGTCGGTGATGGCTGTGGGAGTGTCGACCGCGCTCGCTCTACCGGCAACTGCAAGCACCATCACGATGGGTATTACGCCCGTAAGAACAGCGCGGCTGCCATGAAAAATGGGCGCGTTCAGCCCTTGCTTTGCACCACGATCGCCGCACTGGCGGGCAGATGGGTGCGCGATGCCGTATTTCTTGGATTTGAGCATGCGAGATAAACCTTCATTTTATCGGTGCAGAGTTGGTTACTGATGCAACGCGCGGCACGCACGCTTAACGCGTTGCGGTCCAGCACAATTGCTTGATCGAGATTTCGCCAAATTGCGCAGCCCCAGCTTCGGGCACCGGCGTTAATCGCCGTCGATCGTGGAATTTCGATGCGGCCGCGGTTCTAACGTCTCCAAAGGATGTGCTGGGGTGCGCCTCCCAGACGCGAATCAGCCTCTGGGAGGCGGCTTCACATCAGATGAATGGCAGGATGAGTGCCAGCGCCTGGGCCGCCACGGACAACCCGTTCGACAGCAGGGACAGACCTGAATTCACCCATCCCAGAATCACATAAGGATCCATCATCTTCCTTTCTAGCAGTGCGGAGTTGCGTATCCATCAAAAGCCTTGAACAACAGGAAAAGCCAGGGTTTGAATGCGCCTAGATTGCGTTAACGCACGTAGCGTGCATTAGCAATCTTGCTGCCTTGCAGGGTGTTTGCCCTATGTTTGACGCAGCGAGCGTGACCACTTTCCGGAACCAGCAACGCGCGAGAGCTCGGCACGCGCTAGCGGCGCGACGTTCATGCGCGTGCTGCGCCGATCACATTGACGGGCAGGTGCGTTGGGTGCCTTGCCGACTACCGACGATGTGGCACACGACACAGGCGGCGGAGCTGGTCGGACGTGGATCAGGGATCAGCGCTTATGCGGCAACCACGGAGACGGCACCGGTCGAGTTCGCGACGGAAGCCGACCCTCCGCTGAGCTGCAGCTCATGCAGTAAGCCACACAGCGCACACGACGCGGGGTGTCAAAGTGAATTGCGTTTCAGCACTTGCATTTTGGTGTAGGTTTGGGTGACTTCCAAATGTGGCCAGGGGGCCATTGGCGCCGTGTACGGTGGCCGGTTGGTTGGCAACATGGATTGGAGCATGAGGTATGCGTGTCCATCACCTGGACGCTGGCGGTGCCAGACCTTACGGGGGCCGCTTGATCGACGGTCGACCGGGCGTTCTGCGTCGGGCAGTGGGAGCGTGCCACTGCTTGTTGATCGAGCATGCTGCAGAATTGATCCTGGTGGACACCGGCTATGGGGAGCAGGCCACCGTTCGGCCGGACGATTGGGTGGGCCAGGACCTGCTGCGTCGCACCAATCCAGTTCTCGACCACCCGATTGCTAAACAGGTAGAGGCACTGGGCTTCTCACGCACGGATGTTCGCGACATCATCGTGACGCATTTGGACTTGGACCATGCGGGAGGACTCGCGGACTTCCCGGAGGCGACCGTCCATGTGCATCAGGCTGAGCTCGATGCTGTGGCGCGGCAGCCGTACGACCGTCGCCAGCGGATGCGTTACCGGCCAGCACAATTCGGGCACGGGCCCAAGTGGAGCACCTACGACGAGTCTGACAGCATCGACGACCAGTGGTTCGGTTTCCAGGCCGTGCGCCAGTTGCATGGTCTGCCACCGGAGATACTTATGATCCCGCTAGCGGGACATACGCCCGGACACGTCGGAGTTGCACTCGACACCGGCGACGGTTGGTTATTGCACGCCGGAGACGCCTACTCCTATCACGGACAGCTGGCAGACAAGCCATCGATGCCCTTGGGGGCCCGCGTATTCCAGTGGAGTGTCGATACTCAGCGGCAGCGACGGATCGACAACCAGCGACGGCTGCGGGATCTCCTTCGCGATCACCGAAGCACGGTGACAGTATTCTCATCACACTGCGCAACCGAGTTCGAGCAATTGCATGCCGCACGGCCCTGAAACCCCCGGAGCGCAGTGCCAGCGGACGCCGGATAATGGCTCTGGTGCAAATTTGATGATCGGTTCATCGTGCGAGTACGAGCTGGCGGAGCGTGTCGAAATTAGCTCGACCGTATGCGGCCCTTTTGCGCTGCTTAATTTTGGTCACGGTGCCTTCGACCGCTCCGGAGTTCTGCGGCAGAGTCAGCCCGTTGCGGACCGCGTCGTAGTCTCTGACCAGCCCGTCGGCGAAGCTCCGCAGTTGCGGGATGCTGCTGGTCTTGGCCTGATCAATCCATGTGTCGAGCAGGTGGCCGCGGCGGTTTCGGAGCATGTCGGCGAAATCGGTTACGTGCCGGTTCAGCTCGTTCAGGGTCTGGCATCGGTCGAGAATGTGTTGTAGATCGGCGTGTTCGTCCGGGGTGAGTTTGTGGCGGGGCCGCATCAGCCATCCGGTGAGCTGCCGGGGTGTGATCGGCTCGCCGGCCAGCACGGACGTGGGACCGACTGCGGCGCGCCAGGTATGGATGAGCCGTCGGACGGTGCGCGATGTGCCGCGGTAGCCGCGGTCGCGGATCTCCTGGAACAGTAGTTCGGCGTTGCCGCATCCTTGTTTCCACCGTTGTGCGAGGTAGGTGAGATGCTGGTCGAGTCCGCTGGCGCGATGGCCGATCGGGGTGAGCATCTGGTCGGGGGTGGCTGCGAGTGTGTAGCGGCGAATGGTCTTGCCGTCCAGGTTGAGTGCTTTGCTGATCGCGGTCGGGCCGACGCCCTTGGCGAGCAGCGCGTGGATCTGGGCGTGCCGCTGGTGGGTCACCTCAGCTCTCCGGCCGGAGGCTTGCCGTTTCGCTGGAATTGGTGGCGTCGGTTGAGCGACGGCGGTATGTTCGTCGTGCTCGCGCAGGCATTTGCGGTGCGCCCGAACGACTTTGTCGGCTGCGTCGGTCAGATTCCGGAGCAGATGCCACCGGTCTGCAACCTGGATGGCCTTGGGTGCGCCCCGGCGGATTCCCTCAGCGTAGGGGCCGCTGCGATCACGGCATACGAGGCGGATACCTGGGTGGTCGGCCAGCCAGACTGCGAGAGTGTCGGCAGTGCGGTCGGGCAGCAGATCGACCGGGTGGTGGGTGAGCATATCGATCACCACGGTTCGGTAAGTCCTTCCGCGGCGGAACGCGAAATCGTCGACACCGATCTCCACCAGCGGGCCGACGGTCGGTAGCGGGATCGCGCGGACGCGCCGCAACAATGTCGACCGCGAAACTTGCACCGCCAGTTGTTGAGTCAGTCTTGCGCCCGGCCGGCCGCCGAGGGCCAGGCCGATTCGGGTGAGCAGCTCGGCAAGTAGCGGACTGCATCGCTGGTACCGATCGACCACGCCGGTGACCCGCTCCGAGAAGATCCTGCGTTCGCATCGCGGGTCCGGACACCGGAACCGGCGCACCACCAACCGGATGACCACCTCGCGACCAGCGATGGCCAGGTCCGCGATCGTCCGCTGGTAGCGGCTGTGCACCGCGGTCGACCTGCATCCACACAACGAGCACTCGGCCGACGGTACACACGTCGACGCGTCGAAGTAGATCCTCTCACCCGTTGCCGAGACACCATCAAGACGAACTCCCGCTAGATGCGGAAACAACAGGCTCACAACACTTCTCGCGACATCATCCAACACCACGAATCGCGTCTATAGCCGATTACCTTGCACGACAGCACGATCGACACGCACCGATCATCAAATTTGCACCAGAGCCAGATCTGCTGTCCGCCCAGCCGGACCCCTCAGGTCCACCCGCCCGGCGTTCCCGATGACCGTTGACACGCAGGTCGGTTACAGACGAACCCACGAGCTGACCAGCATCGTCGCCGCCGACCAACAACGCTCCATCCCAACCACTGGCTCGGCTCACCCTGAACCGGCGAACTCTTCGCGGATGCACTCCTGGCAACCAGATCGCCGGAGCCGTTCCGGAGGTCCGGTTAGGGTTCCACGAACAGAGGTGTGTGGGGCCTGGCGCAGCTACGGCGCCACAGCGAGCGGACCGTCGACCGGGGTGAGGTGGTAGACCCACCAAGGCCTGAATGGCAGTTCGCTTACGTCGATGGACACCCACATCCGGTACTCGTCACCGGTATCGGCATCCCTGATCACGGAGTGTTCGAGAGATCTCTCCGGCGTCGCTAGACTTTTCGGCAGTTCGGAATTCCAGAAATCCTCCCACTCGGGTGCATCCCGGCAAGCCTCGACAACGGCGTCGACTTCACGCTGTGCCGCGATCCCCGGTGACATCAGCTTGAATCCCTGTGTCATCAAGTGCGTCTCGAACCGCCAATTCGCCAAGACCCGGCGAGCGACCGGCTCGTTCACCATCCACTCGATGATGTTGCGCCCTGGCACCAAGCCAGGAAATGCCTTGAGGTACTTACTATTCGCCGCCCTCACCTTGAACAGCGGCACCTCGTAAAGGCAGGCCGGCCCCGGATAGGCTTCCAGAATCCGCAGATCGCGCGGCAGCAACGAAGCACCTGCACCAAGGTGTGCGGGAATGAGGTTGGTTCGGGTCAAGGCCAGGATCGTCCGCCCCCACCACACCGGAAGAGCCAACGCCCCGATGATGGCTTCGAAAGACTCGATACTCAACGAGCGCGTACCGTTCTCGACCTTCTTGATCTGATCCGCACTCAGCCCGACCAGGCTCCCGAGATCTTCGGGTCGATCCAAACCGATCTGCATGCGGCGCGCTCGCAACCAGTGCCCGACCGCCTTGGTGACCTCTTCCAAGTTCATCTCCCCCGTATGGTGCCACTCCCGGACACGTTGTCCCCGAAGTGATCTTGACGCTAGCGGACCGGTTCTCAAGACTCGGTCCATGGACCCCGAAACGAACCGCTCAGCGTATCTCAGCCCGCCTCACCACGGAAGACAACAAACGCCAGAGGAGCTGCCCGTGAACCGAAGCCCACTACACCGCGCACGAGATAGGCCCAAATACTCTCCGCAACAACATATCCCGACCTTACCGACGACTCTACGGATGATCCGCGATCACCTCGAGCTCACTCGAATCACCGCGTACGAGCGGCACGGAATAAGCGCCTCATACCTCAGCCAACTCGAACGCGGCGAGCGCATACCCTCCATCGAAGTACTCGAAACGATCATCGCCGGATACAGGCTGAACCCGATGCAAGCGCGTCACCTGCGAGAACTACGCTTACCTGCCGAAGTTCTCGCCCCCGTCGACAAGCTTCGCCAGTATGTGAGCAGCAACGTCGGACTCATCAACCACATCCAAGACCTCGAGGAACGGGGGGTGCTCGCGGCCGCTGTGGATCCAATGTGGAATGTGTTGGCCTGCAACGAATCGTTCCGATCAGCACTACCCGGCCTCGACGAAACCGACTCCATCCCACGATGGCTTTTCAACCCGATCGCACAAACAGTCCTAGTCGAATGGCACCGCGAAGCCGCGCACTCCGTCGCCACCATCAAAGCAGTCCTCGGGCGCTACCGCGGCAGCCAGCAAGCACATGACCTCATACGCCACCTGCGCCGCAACAAGGATTTCCAACGCCTGTGGCCCCGCGGGATCGATGTCGCCTACGGCCGAGACACCAACGACCTGATACACGGGCGCGACCCCGTGACCCACGAGCTGGCCTCCTACCGTCTCAGCATCGCCGACGTAACCCAATCCCAGAACATCCTGCTCATCACTGCAATCCGCAAACCCTACTCCGGCCCTCACCCCACTGACCGGTGAACTTCTACATGGAGCCAATACGTGGCTGCTGGCTCGCCTACTGGGCCTGCATGCCGCGTACATGCCGGGAGTCACGACCTTCGCGGCAGTGAGCGCCGATCCGGAGCCGCAAGTGTGTCCACCTAGCCGACATGTTCAGTTGTGCGGCGACACCGCCGCCGGACTTTGTCCTGGAAGGTTGGCAGATGATCTAGACCAGCAGCGACCGACCGAGCGCTCGCATGCCGAGAGCGTCACCCGCGTGGGCGAACTCGGCTCGGTACACACGTGCCGAAAATGCTCGATCTCGTCGCGAGGACCCAGCCGGGCCAGATCGGCGCCAGCGACGGCGGGCGCATCGAACGCTGTGGGATCCTCAATATCCAGCAGCGATCCAGGGTTGGCATCACTGCGATACCGCATGAATGGTCGCGGGTCGACCCGCGCGGCCTATCGGCCTCCGGATTGCAGTCGAGTACCGGGAGCTCTTTCAACTGAGTCGGTCGAGGCGCTCAGCTATCGGCGCTGGCTCCCCGCGGAGACCATGACAAGTTGCCGTGATTTCGTCTGCGGTCGAGGTCGGAGGGTGGCCTCCTGCTCCATGGAGATCTGCCTCCAGGGTAGGAACTCCGCTTACGGCAGGAAGGGTGAGATGGTCTGGTGCCGAAATCGCCTGCTGCGGTGTAGCTCCCGGATAGAGTCGAGTCCCACCCACGTCAGTCGAGGAAACGAATGTCGAGCACCGCGTTGCGTAAGGGCGAGAATATTGCCCTCCACGGAGGGCATGTGTCCTTCTGCCTCACATTGGATCAGACGCCTATCGATGTTTCGGCGCTGCTACTCGGTCCCGGTGGGAAGGTGCGCGACGACAGTGACCTCGTCTTCTACAACAACCCGACACGCCACGGTGTCGAAGTGGCCGGCACGACAGTGAAAGTCGACTTCACGCGTGTTCCTCGTGACGTTGCCACCGTGGTGGTTGTCGCAAGCATCGATCCATTGAGTCCGGGTGCGGTCTTCAGTCGCGCCCCACGGCTGGTCGTCACCCAAAACCCTGGACCGACGGTCGAATACACCGCACCGGACTTCACCAATGGGGAGACTGTCGTCGTCATCGCCGAGGCCTACCGCCGCAACGATGCCTGGAAGGTGCGGGCAGTGGGCCAGGGCTACGCCTCCGGTCTGGGTGGCTTGGCCACTGATTATGGAGTCGATGTCGACACCGACGAGACACCCGCCCAGGTCGGTTCGAGCAAGCCATCGGGTTCGCCGACACCCACCGAGCTCGCGAAGGTCACCGACATCGCGCCCGCGTTGCTGCCGGTAGCGACCGAAGCGAACCGGGCACTGGCGGATGCCGGAATGGGTAGCCGACGCGCTGCGGTGTATTTGGTTCTCGACCACAGCTACGACATGCGAGAACTGTACGAGTCGTTCACCGTTCAAGCGTTTGCTGAGCGAATTCTGGCTTTGGCGGCGAACCTCGATGACGACGGCACCGTCCCTGTGGTGTTCTCGGGTCGGCACGAACCGTTCGTCGAGGACCTCAGTCTGGGAAACTACCGGGGCAGGATCGGGCAATTGCACACCCAGGTCGACTGGGGCTGGTCGCAAGTCGACGAAGCGATGCGCTGCGTGGTCAACCACTACCAGGAGTCGGGGGCAGCTGATCCTGCGTTGGTCATCGTCCAAGTGGGAGACGAGCCCGACGATAAAGCGGCGGTGCGAACACTGCTGCAGAACTCAGCGACGCTGGGAGTGTTCTGGATCTTCATCGGGTTCGGCCGAGGCAAGATGGCGTTCTACAAGAACCTTAACTCCTCGACCTCCGCCACCTTCCGCAACGTCGCGTTCTACAACACCGGAAAGAATCCAGGCGCAGTCCCGGGTGACCAGTTCTACCCTACCTGCCAAACTTGGATGAGACCAGTTGGTCTGTATATTTCCGGTAGGTGATGTAGGGCGAGATCAGGGATATCGAGCAGGTGACGTTGAG